>CAXTOE010000209.1:0-5424 GCA_964245685.1 uncultured Acetobacteraceae bacterium
ACGTCCGGCAGCTCGGTCTGCACCCGCGCCAGGCGGTGGCCGTCGGTCGCGACGGCGCGAAGCATGGCGCCGGCCTCCGCCTCGGCCACGTGCAGGTAGATGCCGTTCAGGTAGTAGCGTGTCTCCTCGGTGGAGATCGCGAACCGGGTGCGGTCGATCAGGCCACGCAGCATCCCCGAGGGGATGCGGAACCGGTGCGGCAGGGTGCCCGCGGTCATCGACGGGAAGTCGTCGATCGCCAGCACGTTGAGGCTGGTCGCGTAGCGTCCGGCGCGCAACGCCAGCGGCGCGTCGCCGCCCGGGTGGTCGAGCTCGACCTCCGCGCCGTCCGGCAGCTTGCGCACGATCTCGTACAGCACCGACGCTGGCGCGGTGGTGGCACCGTCGCGCGACACGCCGGCCGCGATGGTCTCGACCACGGCGATCTCCATGTCGGTCGCGGTCAGGCTGAGCCGGCCTTCGCGGGCGGCGATCAGCACGTTGGCCAGGATGGGGATGGTGTTGCGCTTCTCGGCCACGCTCTGGATATGGGCGAGCGCCTTGAGCAGCGTCGCGCGGTCGGCCTTCAGCTTCATGATAGGCGAGTCCTCTGCGCCGGACGTGCGGATCCGGGGGAGCGAGACTAGCAGCCCTGAACCGGACCGCAAACAGCCCGCATCCTGACCGCCTGGCGCGATGTCCTGGAGGATTAAGTCGGGCGCGGAGCGGCGGCTCAGCTCTCCAGCATGCGGCGCAGCAGTTCGACATCCTCGGCGAAGGCGGTGTCGCGCTCCATCAATTCGGCGACGCGGCTGACCGCGTGCATCACCGTGGTGTGGTCGCGGTTGCCGAACTTGCGTCCGATCTCCGGCAGGGAGCGGCTGGTGAGCTGCTTGGCGAGGAACATCGCCACCTGTCGCGGTCGCGCGACGGCGCGCGCGCGGCGCGCGGAGGACATGTCGGTCAGGCGTATGTTCCAGTGCTCGGCGACCTTGCGCTGGATCTCCTCGATGGTGACGCGCCGGTCATGCGCCTTGAGGATGTCGTGCAGCACCTCCTGCGTCGCCTCCAGCGTCACCGGACGGCCGAACAGGTTGGCGTGCGCGATCATGCGGTTGAGCGCGCCCTCGAGCTCGCGCACGTTCGAGGTGATCTTGTGCGCGAGGAACTCCAGCACCTTGGGTGGCACCGCGACGCCGGATGCCGCCGCCTTCGCCTCCAGGATCGAGATCCGCAGCTCGAAGGTGGTGGCGTGCAGGTCCGCGACCATGCCGCAGCCCAGCCGCGTGCGCAGCCGGTCTTCGAGCCCCGACAGGTCCGACGGCGACTTGTCGGCGGAGACCACGATCTGCTTGCCGGCATCGACCAGCGCGTTGAAGGTGTGGAAGAACTCCTCCTGCGTGTTGTCCTTGCCGATCAGGAACTGCAGGTCGTCGATCATCAGCACGTCGACGGAACGCAGCTGCTCCTTGAACTCCATCGTCGATTGCGAACGGATCGCGGCGATGAAGCGGTACATGAACTTCTCGGCCGACATGTAGGCCACCGACACCCGGCCGCCGCGCGTCAGCTCCACACCGATCGCGTGCATCAGATGGGTCTTGCCGAGCCCGACGCCGCCGTACAGGAACAGTGGATTGAAGCCCGGGCTGGAGGGCCGCTCGGCGACGCGGCGGGCGCAGGCGTGGGCGAACTCGTTCGGCTTGCCGACCACGAAGCTGTCGAAGGTGAAGCGGGGATCGAGCGGCGCCGCCAGCTCGGCGCGTGCGACCACGACCGCCGCCGGAGGTTCCGCGACGAGGGCGTGACCCGATGCGCGGCCCGGTGCCACCTCCTCGGGCGGCGCGACGTCGTGGCTGATGCCGGCACGGCCGATATCGGGTTCGCTGCCGAGCTGCAGCTCCACGCGGCGGATCTCGGTCACTTCGGCGTGCCACAGCGCGCTCAGCCGATCGCCATACTGGCTGCGCACCCAGTCGCGCAGGAAGCGGGTCGGCAACAGCAGCGTGATCTCGTCGCCCTCTGCATCGCCCAGACGGATCTGACGCAGCCAGGTGCGATACTCGACGTCGCCGACTTCGACCTGCAGCCGCGAGCGGATACGCGACCAGTTCGCCTCGAAGCGGTGCGGCAGGGTGGTCGGTGCGGCGCGCTCGGCGACCGGCAAATCCGCTGACAGGTCCTTGGGCAGATCCCGGGCCGTTGCCGCGAATTCAGGCTCGACGGCACGATTTCTCGAATCCACTCTCACCCACCTTACTCCTAGCCACGCACGCGGCCGAATTCTCGATCGGCGCGACGACCACGTCCCGCTTTGAACACGGCTCTACAAATGCCGCCGAAGCGGATTTTCGAGCGCATACGGGATCGGGATACGTCGTCTGTTACAACTCGCGGTCATCGCGATGACCGTGGCGGACAGTAAAACACAGGTTGGGGGGTCGCAACGGGAATCTAAGCGATAATCTGACTTCCCAAAAATGAGGCAAAGTCAAGTAAACACGTCAGTTTTTAGCGGAAACGAACAGCGAACACCGGTCACGACTGAAACAACGACGAAAAGGACCGAGCGCGCCGCCCGGTCCTATTTACGTTCTATTGTCGCGCCGGCTGAGACCCGGCGGGTAGCTAGGCGGTGGTGGCGATCGCCTTGATGCGCGCCGACAACCGGGAGATCTTGCGTGCGATCGTGTTGTGGTGCGCGATGCCCTTGCCGGCGGCGCGCTGCATCTCCGGCTGCGCGGCACGCAGCGCGGCCGAGGCCTCCTGCTTGTCGCCGCTGGCGATCGCGGTCTCCACCTTCTTGATGAAGGTGCGCATACGCGACCTGCGCGCGACGTTGCGTGCGGTGCGCACCTCGGTCTGCCGTATGCGCTTGCGCGCCGATGCGGTGTTCGCCATGGCTGTCTGCTCAATCCGATATCGTCGGTCGCGGCCCCACGCGGTTCATGTGATGGAGCCCCTGGAGGGGTGCGGGTTCTAGGCCCAGGAGCGGGCCGAAGTCAAGAACCCGGCCGCCGGGAACAGGAACCGGTCGGAGCACCATACGCTAGCGCATCACCGGCTCGTCCATGCCCTAGCGCTGCAGCCTCGGGCAGAAGAAGCTGCTGCGTGCCGACTGCACGATGCGGTCGATGCCCGCGCAGCCGGGAGGTCCGGGACACTCCGGACACGGCGCGCCGAGCCGGCCATAGACCTTCCAGGCATGCTGGAAGTAGCCGAGCTCCCCGTCGGGCTGCACGTAGTCGCGCAGGCTCGAGCCGCCGGCGGCGATGGCCTCGGTGAGCACCGCCTTGATCGCGGAAACCAGCCGCGCCGCACGCGCCGTCCCAACGCTGGCGGCCTGCCGCGTCGGGGCCAGGCGGGCACGGAACAGCGCCTCGCACACGTAGATGTTGCCCAGGCCCGCGACCACCCGCTGGTCCAGCAGCGCCGCCTTCAGGCTGGTCCTGCGGCCGCGCAGCGAGACGGCGAGGCTCGCGGCGTCGAAGCCCGGCTCCAGCGGCTCCGGTCCCATGCCCTCCAGCAGGCGATGCGCCGGCTCGTCGCGGGTCGGCAGCAGGTCGACGGCGCCGAAGCGTCGCGGATCGACCAGGCCGAAGCGGCAGCCCTGCTCGGTCTCCATCACCAGATGCTCGTGCGGCGTCACCAGAACCGGCGTGGCCGGGTCGAGACGCGTGAGGTTGACCCGCCCCGACATCCCGAGATGCAGCAGCATGGTGTCGTCGCCCTGCAGCCGCATCAGGATGTACTTGCCGCGCCGCCGGAAACTCTCGACCCGGGCGCCGCGCAGGCGTTCGGCCAAGCCGGACGGCATCGCCCAGCGCAGGTCCGGGCGGCGCATCTCGGCATGGATGATGGTGTGACCCTGGAGGTGCGCGCGCATGCCGCGCATCACGGTCTCGACTTCAGGCAGTTCCGGCATCGCAGGCGAGCAGGCTATACCTGCCGGCCATGAGCGACAATCCAGCGCCTGCCGCGGCACCGCCGCCCGCCGACCCCGGCGACACGACCGATTTCGGCTATCGCAGCGTAGCGCGGGACGCCAAGAAGCCGATGGTGCGCGCCGTGTTCGACAGCGTCGCCCCGAAATACGACCTGATGAACGACCTGATGTCGCTCGGCATCCACCGCGTCTGGAAGCGTGTGTTCGTGGCCACGCTGGGACCGCGCCCTGGCCTGTCGCTGCTCGACCTCGCCGGCGGCACCGGCGACGTCAGCTTCGGATGGCTGCGCGGCGGCGGCGGCCCGTCGATCCTGTCGGACATCAACGCCAGCATGCTCTCGGTCGGCCGCGACCGGGCGCTGTCCGCCGGCCTGGTCTCGCAGCTCGGCTTCCTGGTCGCCGACGCCGAGCGGATGCCCCTGCCCGATCGCTGCGTCGAGCGCGTCTCGATCGCCTTCGGCCTGCGCAACTGCACCGACAAGCAGGCGGTGCTGGCGGAGGCGCGACGCGTGCTGCGCCCGGGCGGCCGCTTCCTCTGCCTCGAATTCTCCCGCGTGCAGGTCGCGGCCCTGACGCCGCTCTACGACGCCTGGTCGTTCGGCGTGCTGCCGCGCCTGGGTTCGCTGATCGCCGGCGACGCGGGCAGCTACCGCTACCTCGCCGAGAGCATACGCACCTTCCCCGACCAAGAGACGCTGGCGGCGATGCTGCGCGCCGCCGGCTTCGCCCGCGTCGGCGTGCGCAACCTGTCGGGCGGCATCGCCGCGATCCATTCCGGGTGGCGGGTGTGACGCCTGCCCCCAGCCTCGCCGGCAAGCGCGTGCTGCTGGTGATCAGCGGCGGCATCGCCGCCTACAAGTCGCTGGAGCTGATCCGCCTGCTGACAGCACGGGGATGTCGGGTCTCGTGCGCGATGACGCGGTCGGGCACGCAGTTCGTGACCCCGCTCAGCGTCCAGGCGCTCACCGGCGAGCCGGTGCACGCCGACCTGTTCTCGCTGACCGAGGAGAGCGAGATGGGCCACATCGCGCTGTCGCGCTCCGCCGACCTGATCGTGGTCTGCCCGGCATCGGCCGACATCCTGGCGCGCATGGCGGCAGGGCTGGCCGACGATCTCGCGACCACGCTGCTGCTCGCGACCGACATCGCGGTGCTGGCGGCGCCGGCGATGAACGTGCGCATGTGGGAGCATCCGGCGACCCGCGCCAACCTCGAGCTGCTGCGCGCCCGCGGCGTGCAGCTGGTCGGCCCCGAGCGGGGCGTGATGGCCTGCAACGAGTTCGGCCCCGGACGGCTCGCCGAACCCGCCGACATACTGGCCGCGATCGCCGCACTGTTGCGGCCTGCGGCACGACCGCTCGCCGGGCGGCGCGCCCTGGTCACCGCCGGGCCGACGCACGAGCCGATCGACGCGGTGCGCTACCTCGCCAACCGCTCCAGCGGCAAGCAGGGCTACGCCGTCGCCGCAGCACTGCATCGACGCGGCGCCGCGGTCACCC
>CAXTOE010000210.1:0-5423 GCA_964245685.1 uncultured Acetobacteraceae bacterium
CCGCGACCGCATGGCATTCGCCCGCATCTGCTCCGGGCGGCTGGTGCGCGGGATGCGGCTGCGCCACGTGCGCACCGGCAAGCAGTTCGCGCTGCAGACGCCGCAATTCTTCTTCGCCCGCGACCGGCAGCTGGCCGAGGAGGCGTTCGCCGGCGACGTGGTCGGCATCCCCAACCATGGCGTGCTGCGCATCGGCGACACGCTGAGCGAGCACGAGGCGCTGAACTTCACCGGCGTGCCGCACTTCGCGCCCGAGATCCTGCGCCGGGTGCGGCTGGACGACGCGATGAAGGCGAAGAAGCTGCGCCAGGCGCTGACCGAGCTGGCCGAGGAGGGGGTGGTGCAGCTGTTCCGCCCCCAGGACGGCGCGCCGCCGATCGTCGGCGTGGTCGGCACGCTGCAGCTCGACGTGCTGCAGGCGCGCCTGGGCGGCGAGTACGGTGTCGCGATCGGCTTCGAGTCCACGCCGTTCGTGCTGGCGCGCTGGGTGGCCGGCGATCGTGCCGCGCTGGAGGCGTTCGTCGCCGCCAACCGGAGTGCGATGGCCGACGACGTCGACGGCGATCCGGTGTTCCTTGCCAGCTCGCCCTTCATGATGCGCCGCACCGCCGAGCAGAACCCGGGGCTCGCGTTCCACGACATCAAGCAGATCGGACAGCAGGGCGGCTGACCCCGCCTACGCGATCAGATCGCTTGCGCAAGGGTTTGGGTCAGGCTCTTTTCGTGTCGCGACGATGCGAGAGGCTCCGCGATGGGCGTGATCCTGAATACGAACTATCGCATCCTGCAGGACGGCGGCGACCGGGTTGGCTGGCCGGTGCCCTCGCCGGACCAGCCGCTCTGGGCCTATGAGCGCATCGCACGAGACGCCGCCGTGTATCGTCGAGCAGGGTTCACCGCGATCCTGCTGCCGCCCTTCACCAAGGGTGCGGCGGGTGCCGCGTCCGGCGGCTACGACAAGTTCGACGACTACGATATCGGCAGCAAGGATCAGTGCTTCAGCCTGCCGACCGCCTTCGGCACCGCCGAGATGCTGCGGCAGTGTGTGGCGTCGATCCATGCGCATCAGATGCAGGCCTATGGCGACATGGTGCTGCACCAGTACGGCGGCGGTACCGCGGCGGGCATCTACGCGCCGGCGGGATCGCGCGCACCCGGCCGTTTCCCCAAGCACGCGGGCTGCTTCGTCGGCGCGCCGCCGCGGGGGGCGGCGGGTCCGGTACCCGCCCCGCCGGGGAACTTCGCGTTCGGCGACCTGGCGGCGTATGTCGACTCGCAGCCGCCCGGCTACATGCGCGACGGTGCGATCGCGGCGGCGGAATGGCTGACGCGGACGACGGGCGTGGATGGCTGGCGCATCGACGACGTCAAGGGCACCAACGCCGCACTGGTGCACGACCTGCTGCAGTCCGAGGCGCTGCGCGACCTGTGGGCGTTCGGCGAGTATTTCGACAGCTCCGACCGCGCCCTGTCGGACTGGGTGAACGGCGCCATGCAGCGTCGCGCCGCGGTGCTCGATTTCGGCTTCAAGTTCACGGTCGGCGATATCTGCAACAACAACTCGCGGGTCTGGATGGGGCAGCTCGCCGGCGCGGGCTACTGCGCCGTCGACCCCAACATGGCCGTCACCTTCATCGAGTCCGCCGACACCGACACCAGCGCGGGAGAGCAGGTCATCTGGAACAAGATGCTCGGCTACGCGATCATGCTGACCACGACCGGGTATCCGTCGGTGTATTACCGCGACTGGTCGACCGACCCCGGATGCTACGGCCTGCAGGACCCGATCAACAACCTGATCTGGATCCACGAGAACCTGGCGCACGGCGACCTCGTGCCGCGCCTCGATACCGACCCGCAGGTGTTCGTGCACGAGCGCACCGGCGTGGACGGCCTGCCCGGTTGCCTCTGCGCCTTCAACAACGATCAGTACAACAGCTACACCCGCACCGTGCAGACCGGCTTCGGCGCGTTCCAGGAGATCCACGAATATTCCGGCAACGGTCCGTACGACAACATCTGGACCGATGCCGAGGGACGGCTCACCTTCACGGTGCCGCGCAACCGGAACGGCATGTCCTACCTCGTGTTCGCCAAGCCGATGCGCGATGTCGCGGTCGGCTGGCAGCCGCAGCGCACCGTCCAGACCTTCTTCGGCGCCGCCGACCTCGACATCCCCCCGCTCGTCGACGGCGAGCTCGAGGTCGGCCGGGTCTGGTGCGCGGCGGGCACGCTGCTCTCCGCGACGCTGACCCCCGATCGCACCGGCTGGACGCAGGAGGCCGCGGTCCGGCTGGAGCTGCTCGGACCGTCGGGGGATCCGGCGCTGCTGGCGTTCGATCCGGACGGCGGCGGATCGCAGGGCCTGACGATCACGGCGGCGAGCACCGGCTGGCACGCGCTGCGCATAGCGTGCAGCGCACTGCCGCCGGAGGCGAGCAGTTTCAGCCTGCAGGTGATCTACACCGGCGACGACCTCTGAGGGGGAGTTTTAGGCATGTCCATCGCGGTCACTACCCGCTCGTTCGACGGCTGCCGGTCCGGCAGCAACCTGCAGGAGACCGTGCTGACCCAGGATGCGGTCCGGCAGCGCGGCATGGTGCGCGTGGGCTCGGTGCCGCTTCCCGGCGACGCGCGCGGCTCGGAGGGCATGTCGCTGATCATCCCCGGCCAGGTCATGGAAGATGGCCAGATGCACGACCTGCTGATCCAGGCGACGATGGCCAACGACGTGTTCTGCTTCGACGCGACCAGCCTGGTGCTGCTCTGGCAGCAGCGCCTCGGCGAGCCGATCCCCGGCACGCGGGCGATGGACATGTACCTGATCAACGACCACTGGGGCATCCTCAGCACGCCGGTGATCAACCCGCAGACCGGCACCATCCACGTCGTCGCGATGACCGCGCCGGACGGCGACTTCGCGCAGTCCAGCTTCTGGCTGCACTCGCTGAACCCGGTCGACGGCAGCCCGGTGCTGCCGCCGCTCGACCTGACCGCGGCCACCTACCAGCCGCCCGGGGAGCTGGCGCTGCAGCGTATGGGCACGGTGCCGCGCAAGCAGCGCTGCGGGCTCGCGATCAGCACCGACGGCGCCATCGTCTATGTCGCCAACGGCTCGTTCGACGAGGACGCCGACACCAACCAGGGCTGGCTGATCGCCTGCGACGTGTCCGGCGTGGCGCCGGAGATCAGCGCCACCTTCACCACCACCGCGCGCTACTCCGGCGGCGGCGTCTGGATGGGCGGACAGGCTCCGGTGATCGATCCGGTCAGCGGCAACATCCTGATGACGTCCGGCAACGGCGCCTTCGACGGCGTCACCGACTGGGGCGAGAGCGTGATCCGGCTGCGGCACACGCGGGCGAGCGGCACCGATCCGGGCAGTCTCACGGTCATCGACTCCTTCACGCCGTACACCGATACCGGGCGCGTCGGCGGCGTGGCCTGCCAGACACTGGCCGACACGTCGCTGATCCCGGCGAACGGCTCGGGCGCCGATGCGGACGGCGGCGGGGGCACGTCGAACATGGATAGCGCCGGCGACGAGGACCTGAACTCCGGCGGCCCGATGCTGGTCACGACGGCGATGTCGGGGCTGCCGTGGAACATCGTCGTCATCGCCGGCAAGGACGGCATCGGCTACTTCATCGACGCCGACAAGATGGGCTCGCCGACGCTCGCGGACTTCGCGCCCTCGCTGATCCAGTCCAACGTCTACGACACGCTGCTGGTGCCGCCGTACTGGCTCACCTACTACAACCCCGACGCCAGTCCGGCGCCGACCGACCTGTCGACGATCCCCACCACCTACCTGCAGCGCACGCACCATCTGCACAGCACCTGCGTGTTCTACCGATCTTCCATGCACGGGCCGATGATCTTCTGCATGGGCGAGAACGCGAACCTGCGCGCCTACGGGCTGGGGCAGGCGAACGGCCAGCTCACCGTCACCTATCTCGGCTGCTCGGTCGAGTACGCCTCGCCGGAGGCGCCGGTGCCCTTCGGCGGCATGCCGGGCGGGATGATGACGCTGTCGGCGAACGCGAGCCAGGCGGGCACCGCGCTGCTGCACGTCGTGTTCCCGTACGGCAACGCCAACAACAGCATCACCAACGGCCGCTACGTGATCTACGACCCGGAGAACTTCTCCCGCTTCGCCGACGGCTCCGGCTGGCTGCGCAAGCTCTGGGACACCCAGGACTGGAACATCCAGTTCCTGCACAACAAGTTCAACCTGCCGATGGCGGCGAACGGCCGGGTCTACCTGCCCACCTACGGCGGCACGGTCGACGTCTACGCGCTGACGCCGTAGGCGACGCCGCGCCGAGATCCCGCGGTCGGTGTGGAACGGGGCGCCGCCTGACCCGTTCTGCCGATGACGCTCGATGAACACAGGAGTTGGACCATGGCCGGCATCTCGGGTCGCAGGATCGCGGTTCTCGCCACCGACGGCGTCGAGGAGGTCGAGCTGACCGAGCCGGTGCAGGCGCTCAGGCGGGCGGGCGCCACCGTCAGCATCGTGTCGCTGGAGCCTGGGCAGTTCCAGGCGATGCGGCAGGACGTGCATCCCTCAGGCAAGATCGACGTCGACCTGACCGTCGCCGACGCCGCGGCCGATCGGTTCGACGGGCTGCTGCTGCCCGGCGGCACCACCAACCCCGACAAGCTGCGCATGGACGACGGCGCGGTCGGCTTCGTCCGCGGGTTCGTCGAGGCGGGCAAGCCGATCGCGGCGATTTGCCACGGCTCCTGGACGCTGATCAACGCCGGCGGCGTGCACGGCCGCAGGATGACCTCGTGGCCGTCGCTGCGGGTCGACCTGGAGAATGCCGGCGCCACCTGGGTGGACGAGGCCTGCGTGCGCGACGGCACGCTGGTGACCTCGCGCAATCCCCACGACCTGCCGGCGTTCTGCGAGGCGATCGTCGGGCTGTTCAGCTGAGGCTGCCGATCAGCGCCGCCCCGGCCAGCGCCACGGCGGCGCCGAGTGCCGGACGGCCGAGCGGGTCGTGACGGCACAGGGTAGCGACGCCGCCGAGCCAGATCGCGAGCACGGCGAGACTGGCTGAGCTCACCCATCGCCTCCCGGCAGGAGCTGAATTAGCAGCGTTGTCGCAACGTAACCTCGACGCGAGCTTGAAATCCAGCGGCTTGGCCGCGGCCGGCACCCCAGGCGTCGGCGGCGCTGCCCCGATGCGTCAGCCGACCCCGCTGGGCACGCGCCGTCGCGAGGAGCCGCCGGGAGGAAAGCGTGGCGCCCTGGCGGAGGCCGCTCCAGGAGCCGGCTTGCCGGGACGCCCGCTGCGGCTCGGGCCACCGGTCGGCGCGCGGGATGCGGCGGGCGCGCCGGCTGCCGCCTCGATACGCACCTCGTCGTCGTCGGTCGCCGAGACGCACGTCCTGAAGCGCTCGGCGATGCCCGG
>CAXTOE010000211.1:0-5422 GCA_964245685.1 uncultured Acetobacteraceae bacterium
GAGTCTGGGCCGTGTCTCAGTCCCAGTGTGGCTGATCATCCTCTCAGACCAGCTATCGATCATCGCCTTGGTAGGCCTTTACCCCACCAACAAGCTAATCGAACGCAGGCTCCTCCACAGGCACCATACAGTCCCCTGCACAGCTTTGGCCCTCAGGCTTCATGCGGTATTAGCCGTAGTTTCCCGCGGTTGTCCCCCACCCATGGATAAATCCCTACGCGTTACTCACCCGTCCGCCACTGACACCCCGAAAGGCGCCCGTGCGACTTGCATGTGTTAAGCATGCCGCCAGCGTTCGCTCTGAGCCAGGATCAAACTCTCAGGTTCATCCCAAGCCAGTGCCAAAAGCACCAGCACAAAACGAACAAAGACCCAAAGCCCACCATCAAACACTCAATACTCCACGCATCTTCATCATATAGAAAAAGAATACGAGCAGCACCAAGCACCCAACACTAAACCCTAGATCAGAAAACCTAGGACAAAACACCGGAACGCCCCACCCCATGCCACAACAGCACAGAATGGCTAAGACGCCGCCAACATATCCCTTCCTCAGCCTATGCAATTTTCAAGGAACACCCGACGACAAGATCGCGTCGTTCGGTGAGCCGGGTTCTACGAGCAACGCGGCCCCATGTCAACGCGATGACAGCCCTGGGACAGGTCACCCAAGGCTGTCATGCGCCGCACGCATCGGCGCGATCGTTCAGGCCGCCGCGTCGTGACGCCCGTTCAACAGCAGCCCGTCCCGATCGGCACCCACCTGCACCGTCTCGCCGTCGTGGATGGCGCCCTCAAGGATCAGTCCGGCCAGCGGATTCTGCAGGCTGCGCTGGATCACCCGCTTGAGCGGCCGCGCGCCGTAGACCGGGTCGTAGCCAGCCTCCGCGAGCCAGCTGAGCGCGGTGTCGTCCAGATGCAAGGCGATCTTGCGGTCGCCCAGCAGCGCGTGCAGGCGCGCCATCTGGATCTCCACGATCGCCGCCATGTCCGACTTCTGCAGGCGCCGGAACAGGATGATCTCGTCCAGCCGGTTCAGGAACTCCGGGCGGAAATGCTCGCGCACCACCCGCATCACCTGCGCCTGCACCAGCGCCGCCGCGTCGCCCTCCGGCTGCTGCGCGAGAACGTCGCTTCCCAGGTTGCTGGTCAACACGATGATGGTGTTGCGGAAATCGACAGTACGTCCCTGCCCATCGGTCAGCCGCCCGTCATCGAGTACCTGCAGCAGGATGTTGAACACGTCCGGATGCGCCTTCTCGACCTCGTCGAACAGGATCACCTGGAAAGGACGACGGCGCACCGCCTCGGTCAGCACCCCACCCTCGTCGTAGCCGACATAGCCCGGAGGCGCGCCGATCAGACGCGCCACCGCATGCTTCTCCATGAACTCGCTCATGTCGACGCGCAGCAACGCCTTGTCGTCGTCGAACAGGAACTCCGCCAACGCCTTGGTCAGCTCGGTCTTGCCGACGCCGGTCGGGCCCAGGAACAGGAAGGAACCAATCGGTCGGTTCGGATCCTGCAATCCCGCCCGCGCCCGGCGCCGACGCAGCTCGTCCTCCATGCGCACCAGCTTGGCGCGCTCGCCTTCCAGCATGCGGTCCACCGGAACACCGGTCCAGCGCGACACCACGGAGGCGATGCCCTCCTCGGTCACCGCCTCATTGACCAGATGCCCACCCTCCTGGGACTCCTCGGTGGTCGAGGCGATCTCGCTCTCGAGCGCGGGAATGACGCCGTACATCAGCTCCGAGGCACGGCCGAGATCGCTCCGGCGCTGCGCCACCTCCATCTCCGAACGCGCCTGGTCGAGCCGCTCCTTGAGCTTCTGCAGCACGTTGACCCGGTCCTTCTCGCGAACCCAGGTGGCGCTCAGCGCGCCGGACCGCTCCTCCAGCTCGGCGAGCTCGACCTCGAGCTTGCCAAGTCGGTCCCGAGACGCAGCGTCGTCCTCGCGACGCAATGCCTCCCGCTCGATCTTGAGCTGGATCAGCCGACGATCGAGCTCGTCGAGCGCCTCGGGCTTGCTGTCCACCTGCATGCGCAGCCGGCTGCCGGCCTCGTCGATCAGGTCGATCGCCTTGTCCGGCAGGAAGCGGTCGGTGATGTAGCGGTTCGACAGCGTCGCCGCTGCCACCAGGGCCCCGTCGGTGATGCGTACACCGTGATGCAGCTCGTACTTCTCCTTCAGCCCGCGCAGGATCGAGATCGTGTCGGCCACGGAAGGTTCGCCCACGTAGACCGACTGGAAGCGGCGAGCCAGCGCCGCATCCTT
Source organism: uncultured Acetobacteraceae bacterium (assembly GCA_964245685.1). Classification (GTDB taxonomy): domain Bacteria; phylum Pseudomonadota; class Alphaproteobacteria; order Acetobacterales; family Acetobacteraceae; genus Lichenicoccus. Next base: position 2,282 of record CAXTOE010000211.1, read on the forward strand.
CTCGATGTACTTGCGATACTCGTCGAGCGTGGTGGCGCCGATGCAATGCAGGGTTCCGCGCGCCAGCTCCGGCTTGAGCAGGTTGGAGGCGTCCATGGCGCCGTCCGCGCGCCCGGCTCCGACCAGGGTGTGCATCTCGTCGATGAACAGGATCACCTCGCCGTTGGCGGAGTCGATCTCCTTGAGCACCGCCTTAAGCCGCTCCTCGAACTCGCCGCGGAACTTCGCACCGGCTACCAGCGCCCCGAGATCGAGCGCCAGCAGGCGCTTGCCCTTGAGCGCCTCCGGCACGTCACCGTTGACGACGCGCAGCGCCAGGCCCTCGACGATCGCGGTCTTGCCGACGCCCGGCTCGCCGATCAGCACCGGATTGTTCTTGGTCCGGCGCGCGAGCACCTGGATGGTGCGCCGGATCTCCTCGTCGCGCCCGATCACCGGATCGAGCTTGCCCGCGCGCGCGACCTCGGTCACGTCACGCGCGTACTTCTTCAGCGCGTCGAAGCCGGCCTCGGCATTCTCGCTGGTCACCTTGCGGCCGCGGCGTATCTCCTCCAGCGCCCGCTCCAGCGACGCGGCACTGACCCCGGCCTGCCCTAGCGCCCGCGCCGCCGGACCGTCGGAGGCGACCAGCGCCACCAGTAGCCGGTCCTGCGCCACGAAACTGTCGCCGGCCTTCGCCGCCGCCTGCTGCGCCGCATCGAGCAGACGCACCAGCTCCGGCGTCGCCTGCGGATGCCCGGCGCCGCCGCCCTGCACCTTCGGCTGACGCGCGAGTTCTGCCTCGACCGCGGTCTTGGCCGTCTGCGGCTGACCGCCGGCCGCCCGGATCAGCCCGGCCGCGGCACCCTCCTCGTCGTCAAGCAGCGCCTTGAGCAGATGCTCGGGCGTGAGCCGCTGGTGGAACTCGCGTATGGCGATCGTCTGCGCGGCCTGCAGGAACCCGCGCGAGCGCTCCGTGAACTTGTCCATGTCCATCTTCATGTCCCTCTTCGTAGGCGACGTGTTGAGTGGACGGGCGGTCAGCTGCGTCCCTCATCAGGCAACGCGACCGTCCGCTCGCAAGCCCGGGAGATGGTGATCGACCTCGCTCCTCGCAAGGAACCGGGTGACCAGCCGCGACCGTCAGGCGGTGGGGGTCGCCTCGCGTATGGCGGCCCGGTTGGCCTGCTTGATCTTCGCGGCCTCGTCGTCATAGACGAACGGCAGACAGGCATAGCGCCGGCCGCGCAGCACCGGCGAGACCGCATGCATCAGTGAGCAGGAGAAGATCGCTGCACCCCCGGCGGCGGGTCGATACGAGCGGCGTCCGAACTCCGGGAAGCTCAGCTCGCCGCCCTCGAAATCGTCGTTGAGGTTGATCGATACGGCGAAGCGACGATGCGCCGTGGCGCTGACCGTGTTGTCGCGATGCGCCCCGAAGCAGCCCTGATCGGCGGCATCGTAGCAGGCGACGATCAGGCGCTCGAGCCGCGATGCATCGAACTGGAACACCTTGCGTATCTCGGGCACGATGCGCCGGACGATCCGCGCCTGCGCCTGCTGCACCAGGTCGGGATCACGCAGCGTGCAGTCGCGACGCCGCTTGAAGCCGGTATCGGTGACCGCGGTGGATCGACCATGCTCGCGCTCGGTGAAGACTCCCGAGACGATGCTGCCGCTGGCGAGGTAGTACTCCGTCAGGCGTCGGCAGAACTCCGGCTCGAAGACGTTGTCCAGCGACAGGATCGGCGCCGGGACCTCGTCACGAAGCTGCACGACCGGCAGCAGCCGACGCACCGCCTCCATCACCTGCGAGGCGGCGCCCGGCGTCTGCTCGAGAACGCCCAGGACACGCAGCATCGGGTCGAGCACCACCCAGCACGGGCGCGGCGGCAGGCGCGCCTCCGCCGACAGCGGCCGAGCTCCGTAAAGCCGGCCGACGGCGCCGTCCGCGTCCCAGAAGAAGCGCAGGCCCGGCGCGTCCTCCGCGAGGCCGCCCTCGATCTCGTCTCTCGGGTCGGCGCTGACGCCGAAGAAACTCGCGGAGCGCCCGTCGAAGATCGCCTGGCTCGCCCTGATCCGTGCCAGCTCTGCCGCCGTTTCGGGGTCCAGGCAGGAGCCGAAGAAGAACAGGACGACGATCCGGCCGGCCGACATGTCGAAGGTGTAGCTGCCCTGCGGCGTCGTACAGCGCTGGCGGAACCAGGGTGCCGGATCGCCGGGAAGCAGGGTGGCGTAGGATGACATGACAGTTTGAGACTCTGGAGGAAACCGGGAAGGATGTCGACAGGATGCCGACGCGGCAGCTTAACCGCGACTTAACCATTCGCCGGCATCATCGACCTCGGTGAAAATCACCCCTGATCGACGAAAACCGGAGAAGCGCCCGTCATGGCTGGACTCGGACTGCGCCTGACGGCGGGAGACAAGCTGGTCATCAACGGAGCCGGCATCCATTTCGTTACCGGCGCCGACATCCGGCTCACGAACAAGGCACGCTTCCTGTTCGGGCGCCAGATCATGGCGCCGAGCGAGGTCAGGACGGCCGCCAGGCACATCTATTTCTCGCTTCAGACGGCCTATGTCGGTGAAGCGGAGGAGCGTGCCGCCGCCCTGGAAGAGGCGGCCTACTTCATCGAGATGTTCCGAGGCGAGACCACCTCGCCCACCGCTCGCCGCCTCCTCGACGAGGCGCTGCGTGCCGCGCGCACCGGCGAATGCTACCGCGCCCTGAAGATCGCGCGCCGCATCGTCACCCATGAGAACGCCGTCCTCTCGACGACCGGCCGGGTCACGGCCGATCCGGTGGCCGCCGGCTAGGCATCAACGATTTCGTAACTTTTTGATGCTCTTCTGTTCTCGGCAAACAGCCACTACAGCCAGAACGGAGAAAACCCATGGCCTTCTCGATCAACACCAACAACGCTTCGATGGCGGCACTCGAATCGCTTCGCATGACCAACAGCCAGCTGACCCAGGCCCAGAACGAGGTCTCCACCGGCCTCGCCGTCGGCTCAGCCTCGGACAATCCTGCGGTCTACGCCATCGCGCAGCAGATGGACGGCAACATCTCCGGTCTCGCCGCGGTCTGCTTCAGCCTTTCGTTCGGAGCGAAGGTGGTCAGAACGGCGTCGTCGGCCTCGCAGAACATCCTCTCGACGC
>CAXTOE010000212.1:0-5409 GCA_964245685.1 uncultured Acetobacteraceae bacterium
CGGCATCGCGGCCAAGGTGACGGTTCCGGAGCTGCCGGGACGGGTGTTCCGCGCCGCCGTCACCTCGATCAACAGTCGGGTCGACTCCGCCAGCCGCATGGTGATGGTGCGCGCGCAGCTCGACAACCACGACCACGCGCTGCTGCCCGGCATGTTCGCGGTGGTCGAGGTCGATACCGGCGCCCCGGAGCAGCACCTGACGCTGCCGCAGTCGGCGGTCAGCTACAACCCATACGGCAACTTCGTCTACGTGCTCTCGCCGGGTCGGCACGGCGGGCTGGTGGCGCAGTCGCGGGTGATCGAGATCGGCGCGGTGCGCGGCGACCAGGTGTCGATCCTGTCCGGCGTGGCGCCGGGCGAGCAGGTGGTCACCGCCGGTCAGCTCAAGCTGCGCAGCGGCGCGCCGGTGCTGGTCGATAACCGCGTGGTGCCGTCCGCGTCCGCTTCGCCGACGCCAGAGGACGAGTAGGGATCCGGATGCGGAGCACGCCTTGATGCGCCTGACCGATCTCTTCATCCGCCGGCCGGTGCTGTCCTGCGTGGTCTCGGTGCTGGTGCTGGTGTTCGGGCTGCGCGCCGAGCAGGCGCTGCCGGTGTCGCAGTTCCCGCACACGGTCAGCGGCACCATCGAGGTGCAGACCTTCGACTACGGCGCCGACCCGGCCACCATCGCCGGCTTCATCACCACGCCGCTGGAGGGTGCCATCGCCCAGGCGTCGGGGATCGACACCCTGACCTCGACCAGCACCACCAGCCTGAGCGACATCACCGTCAAGCTGAAGCTGAACGAGGACCCGGCGCGGGCACTCGCCGAGATCCAGGCCTACGTCACCTCGGTCACCTCACAGCTGCCGCAGGGGACGCAGGCCTCCTCGATCACGCTGTCGGCCGACGTGCGCGAGGTGCTCGACCTCAGCGTCTACAGCGACATCCTGCCGCCGGCGCAGGTCGCCGACTACGTGCACCGGCTGATCGCGCCGCGCCTGCAGGCGGTGGCGGGGGTGCAGCAGGTGGACGTCCAAGGCAGTCCGAGCCTGGTGATGCGGGCCTGGATCGACCCGGAGAAGCTCGCCGCCTACGGCATGACCGCGAGCGACGTGCAGAGCGCGCTGGCGGCCAACAACTTCGTCTCCGGCGCCGGTCAGACGCTGGGGGCGATGACCTTCGTCAACCTCGACATCAACTCCGGGCTGCACACGGTGGAGCAGTTCCGACAGCTGGTGGTGCGCCAGCACGGCAACCGGATCATCCGCCTGGGCGACGTGGCGCGCCTCGCCTTCGGCTCGGATCCGGACAATTTCAGCGTCAACACCAACGACAAGAAGGGTGTCTATATCGACATCCATCCCACGCCGGCGGCGAACGCGCTGACCGTGTCGGCGGCGCTGAAGCAGAAGATCGCCGAGATCCGCGCGCAGATGCCGCCGGCGATGCACATCGTGGTGCTCAGCGACGCCGGCGACTTCATACGCATCTCGATCCGCGAGGTGGCGATCACGCTCGTCGAGGCGCTCGGCATCGTCTCGCTGGTGGTGTTCGCCTTCCTGGGCTCGCCGCGCTCGGTGCTGATCCCGGTGGTGACGATCCCGCTGTCGCTGATCGGCACCTTCGCGATGATGGCGCTGCTGGGCTTCTCCATCAACCTGCTGACCCTGCTGGCGCTGGTGCTGGCCACCGGGCTGGTGGTGGACGACGCCATCATCGTGGTCGAGAACGTCAACCGTCACATCGCCGGCGGCATGCGCCCGCTCGCCGCCGCCGCACAGGCGGCGCGCGAGCTGACCCTGCCGATCCTGGCGATGACGGTGGTGCTGATCTCGGCCTACATCCCGGTCGGGCTGCAGGGTGGCCTGACGGGCGCGCTGTTCACCGAGTTCGCCTTCACCCTGGCCGGGTCGGTCACGGTTTCGGCCCTGCTGGCGCTGACGCTGTCGCCGATGATGTGCTCGCGGCTGCTGCGGACGCGCGGCACCGGCAGCGCCCGACGCCCCTCCGAGCGGCTGGAGGATGCGATCGAGGCCGTGCTCGGACGCATACAGGCCGGCTACGCGAGCGTGCTTCGGCTGTCGCTGCGTGCCCGCCCGCTGGTGCTGGCCTTCGGGCTCGCGGTGCTGGTGAGCATCTGGTTCCTCTATACCGGCGCCAAGGGCGAGCTGTCGCCGCCGGAGGATCAGGGCTTCCTGATCATCAACGGACAGGGTGCCCCGAACGCGACGCTGGACCAGCTGTCGCTGTACGACCCGCAGATCATCGGCATCTACACGTCGCCCGCGGAACGGCAGGGCTACTGGCACGTGGTCTCGCCGCCGTCGTTCGAGGGCGGGCTGGTGCTCAAGCCGTGGGACCAGCGCCGGCGCAGCGTGTTCGACGTCGCGGCCGAGGTGCAGGCCGCACTTGCCCACGTCGCCGGCGTGGAGATGGCGGTGTTCACGCCGCCCTATCTGCCCGGCGCGCACGGCCTGCCGATCGGCTTCGTGCTGGAGGGTGCGGGCAGCTTCGACGACCTGAACCGCGTGTCGGACGATTTCCTCGCCCGGGTGCGGGCCAGCGGCCTGTTCGCCTACGCCGACAAGGACCTGAAGATCGACCAGCCGCAATCCACCATCGTCGTCGACCGCGACAAGCTCTCGACGCTTGGCGTCAGCATGAGCGACGTCGGGTCGGCGCTGAACGCGATGCTCGGCGGCAACTATGTCGGCTTCTTCTCCAACGACGAGCGCTCGTACAAGGTGGAGCCGCTGGTCGCGCGGCGCTACCGGCTGAACGCCGCCCAGGTGCTGGACTACCCGGTCGCCACCGTGCACGGCACCTCGGTGCCGCTGTCCTCGGTGGCGCGTATCCGACAGTCGGTGGTGCCGGAAGGGGTGGTGCATTTCCAGCAGCTCAACGCCACCACGATCAGCGCGGTGCCCGCACCCGGCGTCACCCAGGCGCAGGCCTACGCGTACCTGCAGTCGCTGGCCCGCGACACCTTGCCGGCGGGCTACGGCACCGACACGGTCGGGCCGCTGCGACAGTACGTCCAGGAGACCGGCGGCTTCGCCGCCACCTTCGCGCTCGCCGTGATCGTCACCTACCTGGCACTCGCGGCGCTGTTCGAGAGCCTGCGCGACCCGCTGATCATCCTGGTCTCGGTGCCGATGTCGATCGCGTGCGCGCTGCTGTTCGTCTGGTTCGGCGTCGGCGGCGCCAGCGTCAACCTGTTCACCGAGGTCGGGCTGGTCACGCTGATGGGGCTGATCAGCAAGCATGGCATCCTGATCGTCGAGGTCGCCAACGAGCAGCAGCGGCTCGGGCTGTCGAAGCGCGAGGCGATCGAGCGCGCCTGCGCGCTGCGGCTGCGGCCGATCCTGATGACCACGGCGGCGATGGTGCTCGGCGTGCTGCCGCTGGTGTTCGCGACCGGCGCCGGCGCCGCCTCGCGCTACGTGATGGGTCTGGTGATCGCCTCGGGCCTGTCGATCGGCACCCTGTTCACGCTGTTCGTGCTGCCGGCGGTCTACATGCTGCTGGCAGGGTCGCATGCGCAGCACCCGGTGGCGGCGCGCCGTGAGGTCAGGGAGCCGGTGGGGTAGAGCAAGGGGCGTCACCCCTCGACCCCATCAGAGGCCGAGCCTTCGAAATCCGTCACACGCCAGCACGAGCAGGACCACGAACAGGCCGAGCGGTGCGAGCTGGGAAAACTCGTGGTGACGCACGACCGTCAGCACCGCGGCGGCGATGACGAGGCCACCCAGGATCAGGCCAACGTCCCGGGTGGCAGGAAGCGCCACCAGAGTGGCGATCACCACTTCCAGCGCACCGGTCACGCGGCACCACCATGCCGCATACCCCCAGCGGATGAAGCTTGCCTGCGTCGCGGGCGTGCCGATCGCGTTGAACAGTCCGGCGCCGAGAAACCCCGCGACGAGAACCGGGATCGAAAGGGCCTGCAGCATCTCAGCGCGCCTCCGTCAGCAGGGGGATCACGCCCAGGATCATCAGCGACGCGGTGAGGCCATGGATGCCGAAGGCGGTCCTGGCAGAGCCCCTCGCGGCGAGAATCAGCAGCATGTCGCCGACGGGGATGATCGTCTCCACCAGCAGGACGATGCCTGCAGCCCGCGACCCGCTCCACGCCAGGAGCGCCAGCACGGCCAGGCCCGAAGCGATGTCGCGCACTCCCTTGAGGCGGAGCCACCACGCGACGTTGGCACCCCCTTCGGGAAGCGGCAGGCCGAAGCTGCGGATCGCCGTCATCGGGCTCGCCACGTAGCGGGCGCCGATCGCGATGATCGCGAGCGCCAGCAGCAGCGCCAATCCGGTCGCGAGCAGATGCATCTGCACCTCCATCCTTCGGCACTACATAATCTAGTGTTGCTAGAAAATCAAGCCTCGTTATGATTGGGAGCGTCGAGCCTCCGACGCCGGGAGATCGCGGCTTGAGTATCGCCGAGCGAAGGATCAGGCAGCGAGCCGAGCGCGAGCACCGCATCACCGCGGCGGCGCGCCTGGTCGCGGAAGCCGAGGGATGGGGTGCTGTCACGATCCGCCGGCTGGCGGAGCAGATCGAGTACAGCCAGCCGGTGCTGTACTCGCACTTCGAGAACAGGGACGCGATCGTGGCGGCAGTCGCCATCGAGGGTTTTCGGGATCTCGCGGCAGCACTTCGGCAGGCGGCGCAGGCCGCGACCGACCATCGCGAAGCCCCCTTGGACGTCGCCATGGCGTATCTTGCGTTCGCCCGCGAGCATCCGGCCCTGTACGACGCGATGTTCACTCTGCCGACCGGTCTGCGCTTCGCGGAAGGCGACACCAGACCGGAACTCAGCAGCGCCTTCGCCGCACTTGCGGCGGTGGTTGCTCCATCGCGCACCGATGTCGAGGTCACGACCGAGACATTCTGGGCGGCCCTTCACGGGCTCGCCGAGCTGGAGCGCTCGAACCGGATCAGGCACGCCGCACGCGTCGAGCGGGTGGCGCTCGTCGTCCATGGGCTTCTCCGATGTTGACCCGACCGGCCGGCTGACGATCGCAGCGGATCTCCGCTCGGGCTGGCATCCGGGCTGATCGGGTCGCCACCGCAGCGACCGGGCGCCCGCGACGACCTCTCAGCCGGTCTGGCAGCGCGCGCACCAGTACAGCGTCCGCCCGCCCATCGGCTCGGCGAGCACCGGCTCGCCGCAGATCCGGCATGGCGCACCGGCCCGGTGCGCCACGTAGGTCGCGTCCTCGCGCGATGCCGCACCCGCGCGGCGGGAGCGGTCGCCGGGTTCGGTGGTCACGATGCGGCCGAGGCGCACGCCGTCGCGCATCAGCGCGCCGAGGTCGGTCCACAGCGCGCGCCAGACCTCCGGCCCGAGCGTTCGGCCGGCGCGGTGCGGCTCGAGCCGGGCGCGGAACAGCGCCTCGGCACGATAGATGTTGCCG
>CAXTOE010000213.1:0-5408 GCA_964245685.1 uncultured Acetobacteraceae bacterium
CACTGCACGTAGACCAGGATGCGGTTGCGCATGCCGACCAGCAGGAACAGGTGGACGCAGCTCCACAGCAGCCACGCCGGGAAGCCGGTCAGCTTCAGGTGCGGCAGGCTGGCCACCGCGGCGGAGCGGCCGACGATGGCGAGGCTGCCCTGGTCGCGATAGAGGAACGCCGCCGGCGCCGCGGCACCGGCGGCGCGTGCCGCGATCACGCCGGCGACGTAGTGCCCCTGCTGCTTGGCCACCGGTGCCACGCCGGGCAGCGGCCGGCCGTCGGCACCCTTGCAGCCCGCGACGTCGCCGATCGCGAAGATTTCCGGGTGCCCGGGCACGGAGCAGTCGGCGCCGACCTCGAGCGTGCCGTGCCGGCCGGGTGCCGCGCCGATCCATCGCGCCGCCGGGTTCGCCGCGACCCCGGCGCACCAGAACACGTTGGCGCTGGCAGTGCGCTTGCCGCCCGCGACCACGCCTTCGGCGTCGACCTGCTCCACCTGCACGCCGGTATGCACCTCCACGCCGATGCGCTGCAGCCGGCGGCGGACATAGCGGATCAGACGATCGGGGAATCCGGCCAGCACCGTCGGGCCGCCCTCGAACAGCACCACACGCGCCAGCTCCGGGCGGATGTGGCGGAACTCGTGCGCCAGCGTGTCGCGGGCCAGCTCGCGGATCGAGCTCGCCAGCTCCACCCCGGTGGCGCCGCCGCCGACCACCACGAAGGTGAGCAGGCGACGCACGTCGGCGGGATCGGGATGGCTCTCGGCATACTCGAAGGCGCCGAGCAGGCGCAGCCGCAGGGTCTCGGCGTCCTGCAGGCTCTTCAGCCCGACCGAGTGCGCCGCCCAGTCATCGTGTCCGAACCAGCTGGTCGCGGCACCGGTGGCGATCACCAGCTGGTCGTAGCGGATCGCGCCCACCTCCGGCACCGACACGGTGCGTGCCGCGACGTCGATCCCGTCCACCTCGCCGAGCAGCACCTCGATGTTGCGCTGGCGGGCGAACATCGAACGGATCGGCGAGGCGATGTCGGACGGCGCCAGCGCCGCCGTCGCCACCTGGTAGAGCAGCGGCTGGAACAGATGGTGGTTGTTGCGGTCGATCAGCACCACGTCGACCGGCGCGTCGGCGAGGCCCTGGGCCACGTTGATGCCGCCGAAGCCGGCACCGATCACCACCACCCGCGGCCGCGCCATCCGGGCGCGCTACCCTTCGAGCTTCAGCCAGCTTCGTCCGTCGCGTTCCAGCAGCGCGTCGGCGCCGGCCGGCCCCTGGCTGCCGGCGGCGTAGGCTTCCACCTCGCCCTCGCCGCGACCCCAGGACTCCAGCACCGGCTGCACCACCGTCCAGCTCGCATCGATGGCGTCGGCGCGCTGGAACAGCGTCGGGTCGCCCATCATGCAGTCGTACAGCAGGGTCTCGTAGCCGACGCTCGGGGGCTCGTCGAAGAAGTCCTTGAAGCGCAGCGAGGTCTGCACCCGGCCGAGCTTCATCTGCGGCCCCGGCACCTTGGCGTCGAACTGGGTCTCGATCCCCTGGTCTGGATCGATCAGGAACTTGACCACGTTGGGCGTCAGCGCGTCGACCGGAGTGTCGCGGAACATCCGATACGGCGCCTGCTTGTGATGGATCGAGATCTCGGTGCGCCGCCCGGCGAGCCGCTTGCCGGTGCGCAGGTAGAACGGCACCCCGGCCCAGCGCCAGTTCTCGATCGACAGCTTCAGCGCGACGTAGGTCTCGGTGTGGCTGTCCGGCGCCACCTTCGGCTCCTGGCGGTAGCCGGTCACGTCGGCGCCGAACTCCTGCCCGGCGCCGTACTGGCCGCGCACCGCCTCGTCTGGACGCAGCGGCCGGATCGCCTCCAGCAGCTTGGCCTTCTCGCTGCGCACCGCCTCGGCGTCGAACGAGTTCGGCGGCTCCATGGCGATCATGCAGAGCAGGGTGAACAGGTGGTTGGGCACCATGTCGCGCAGCGCGCCGGTCGGCTCGTAGAACGCGCCGCGCAGCTCGACGCCCACCGTCTCGGCGGCGGTGATCTGCACGTGGTCGATGTACTCGCGCCGGAAGGTCGGCTCGAACATGCCGTTGGCGAAGCGGATCGCCATGATGCTCTGCACCGTCTCCTTGCCCAGGAAATGGTCGATCCGGTAGAACTGAGTCTCGTCGGCCTGCTTGAGGATGCGCGCATTGAGCGCCTGCGCCGACGGCAGGTCGGCGCCGAACGGCTTCTCGATCACCACGCGCCGGAACGTCTCGCCGGACTGCTTGAGCAGGCCCGCCTGGCCCAGCCCGTCGACCACCGTGCCGAAGAAGCGCGCCGCCACGGCCAGGTAGAAGATCGCGCTGCCGTCGCCGATCGCCTCGCCGATGCGCTTGAAGGTGTCCTCCTGGCTGAAGTCGCCCTGCAGGTAGTGCATCCGGTCGGTCGCCCAGCCCCAGGCGGCCTCGTCGAGCTTGGGCGTGTAGAACTCGGCGGTCTTGTCCTTGGTGAAGGACTGCATGGTCTCGGTGAGCGACTGCTTCCACTTCTCGTCGCCGCTGTCGTCGCGGTCGACGCCGATCAGCTTGAACTGGTCGGACAGCAGGTGGGCGCCCGACAGGTTGTAGAGTGCCGGCATCAGCAGGCGCTTGGTCAGGTCGCCGCCGGCGCCGAAGATCACCAGCGTACAGGGCGGTGCCTGCGTGGCGCCGGGTGGCGATTTGTCGCTGTTGCCGTGTGACATATGCCTGCCTCTGCTCATCGGAAGGGAAGCCGCGCGCTCGACAGGAACCGCCTCGCGCAACGAACACTCAAAGATCCGCCGGTCGCCCAATTGCTCGCACGGCAGCGTCCGGGAGGGCAAGAAGGTTGCAGCCGTGCCGTCGCCGCCCGACCGCGGGCAACGCCGTCATGACGTTTACGTCACGATCGTCGCGGACTCCATGCGCGACACCGCGTCGGAGAGCAGCGCCGCGAAGGCCTGGATGGCGGGGCTGTGCGGCGCGGGGGCCTGGTCGACGACGAATTCGATGTCGTCCAGGCTCGGCAGCCCCGATCCACCCGGCAGGGCGCTGAGGAAATCCGGGATCATCCCCACGTTGCCGGCCGAGACGCCGAGCCCCGCCTCGATCGCCGCGCGCAGGCTCGAGATCGACGAGCACTGCATCACGATGACCCAGGGCCGCCCGGCGCGCGCCAGCGCGTCGAGCATGATGGTGCGCAGCTCGCTCGGGGCGGGGAACACGATCAGCGGCAGCGGCTCCTCCGGCTCGGGCACGCACTCCACCTGCCCGACCCAGGTGGTGGCGCTGCGCCACAGCAGCCGCCCGTTGCTGCGGCCGACCAGGCGCTTGGCGACCACGACGTCGAGCTGCCTCTCCTCCAGCATTCGGAACAGGACGTTGCTGCGGCTCGATTCCACCGAGATCTGGAAGTTCGGGTGCTGGGCGCGGAAGATCCGCAGCAGCCGCGACAGGCGCGTGCTGACGAAATCCTCCGCGATGCCGAGGCGCAGCACGCCCGCCGACTGGGCGCCGCTGAAATGCCGGGTGATCTGGTCGCTGAGCGCCAGCATCGAGCGCGCGTAGATCAGCATCGCCTCGCCGGCCTGGGTCAGCGCGACGCGACGCGTGGTGCGGTGGAACAGCTCCTGCCTGAGCCGACGCTCGAGCGCGCGTATCTGATGGCTGACCGAGGACTGCGCGAGCTGCAGCTGATCCGCCGCGCGGCTGAAGCTGCCGGTCACCGCGACCGCCTCGAAGATCCTGATCTGGCCGAGTTCCACGAGGTCCGGCTCGATCATCTCGCGCGTGCGCCGGCGAAAGGCGGGGCGGCCGGCGCGACACGGCGTGATGCGCGGCGATGCGAGAAGGATCGTCCCATTCACCGCAACCTAGCATCGCCGCCGCGGCCCCGATAGCGCGACGGTCGAACGCCGGAGCCGTATCGTTGCCGGGATAGACGGGGATTTATCGATCTCGGCGATCGTATTGATCGAAGACTTGCGCGTCTGGACAATGGACTTCCGCCTCCGATACGTTCGCCGCCGTGATGCGGCAGCCCGGGCGACCGGATGCGGCGCCACGTCCCGAGACACGGCGGAGACGTCGACCGAACATGATCGTTACGTGATCCTGACCGACTCTCGAGCCGACGCTCGCCGCACGCGTCCGCCACCTCCCGTCGCCTGGACGCCGCTGCTGGTGTCCGGGTGCAGCAGCGCGCCGGCGCAGGACATATTGGGGTCGTTCTTCCCGGCCTGGATGCTGTGCGCCGCGATCGGCGTGGCGGCGACCATCCTGGCCCGGCTGGTCCTGGTCGCCTTCGGCATCGGCGACCAGCTCGTGCTGCCGCTGCTGACCTACCTGGGCTTCGCGGCCTGCGTCACGCTGCTCACCTGGCTGCTCTGGTTCGGGCACTGAGCGATGGCGTCGCTTCGCAGGCCGGTGGGCGTCCTGTTCAGCCTCGCGGTGCTGGCGGCACTCGCGGTGCTGGTGCTGCTGGTGGTCGACCGGCTCGATCTCAGGCCGCGCACCGACGACGCCTACCTGCAGGCCGACCTGGTGCACATGGCGCCCGATGTCAGCGGCCGCATCGTGGCGCTGGCGGTGCAGAACAACCAGGCGGTGCACGCGGGCGACGCGCTGTTCGTGATCGATCCCGAGCCCTACCGGCTGCGTGTGGAACAGGCGCGCGCGCAGCTGCACAGCCTGCAGGCGCAGCTCGCGGTGCAGACCGACCAGGTCGTCTCGGAGACCGCCAAGGCCGCCGCGGCGCAGACGGGCGTCGGCAGCGCGAGGGCGGAGCTGGCGCTGGCGACGCTGACGCTGACGCGGCTGCAGCCGCTCGGCCGGCGCGGTTTCGTCACCTCGCAGCAGGTCGACCAGGCGCGCACCGCGCAGCGCACCGCGCAGATTTCGCTGCTGCAGTCCGAACAACAGGCGACGCAGGCGCGAGCGGCCATCACCAGCACCAAGCCGCTGCAGGAGCAGGTCGCCGGCGCGCAGTCCGCCCTGTCGCTCGCCGAGCGCGACCTGCGCCTGACCGTGGCGCGGGCGCCGTGCGACGGCCGCATCACCGCGCTGGACGTCGCCGTGGGCGAGTTTGCCAGCACCGGCGTGCCGCTGTTCACCATCATCGACACCGAACGCTGGTACGCCGACGGGAATTTCCGCGAGACCGACCTGGCGGGGATCCGCCCCGGGCAGCGTGCGACGGTGTTCGTGATGAGCGCGCCGCGGCAGCCGGTGCAAGGCACGGTGGACAGCCTGGGCTGGGGCGTCACGCCGGACGAGGGTTCCACCGCGGGCGGCCTGCCGCGCGTGCCGCGCAGCCTGAACTGGGTGCGGATCGCGCAGCGCTTCCCGGTGCGCGTGCTGCTCGACCGGCCGCCCGAGACGCTGATGCGGGTCGCCGCCAGCGCCGTGATCGTGAT
>CAXTOE010000214.1:0-5407 GCA_964245685.1 uncultured Acetobacteraceae bacterium
ACATCGGATTCCCCTTGAGCGACATACCCGAGCCCCCGGCGCCGCCGGCGCCTCCCGACGCACCCTCCGACATGACCCCGGTGACCATCGAGGAGGAGATGCAGACCTCCTACCTCGCCTACGCGATGTCGGTGATCGTCAGTCGCGCGCTGCCGGACGTGCGCGACGGGCTGAAGCCGGTGCACCGGCGCATCCTGTATTCGATGCGCGAGAGCGGCTTCACCCCGGACAAGCCGTATCGCAAGTCCGCCCGCGCCACCGGCGACGTGATGGGCAAGTATCATCCGCACGGCGACGCCGCGATCTACGACGCCATGGTGCGCATGGCGCAGTCCTGGTCGATGCGGGTCAAGCTGATCGACGGCCAGGGCAATTTCGGCTCGGTCGACGGCGATAGCCCGGCGGCGATGCGCTACACCGAGGCGCGGCTGGCGCGGGCGGCGATGTTCCTGCTCGACGACATCGACCGCGACACGGTGGATTTCCAGCCGAACTACGACGAGAGCGAGGTCGAGCCGAAGGTCCTGCCGGCCGCCTACCCGAACCTGCTGATCAACGGCGCCGCCGGCATCGCGGTCGGCATGGCGACCAACATCCCGCCGCACAACCCGGGCGAGATCATCGACGCGACGCTCGCGATGATCGCCGATCCCGAGATCGGCATCGACGCGCTGATGACGATCGTGCCGGGGCCGGACTTCCCCACGGGCGGCATCATCCTCGGCCGCTCCGGCATACGCTCGGCGTTCGAGACGGGGCGGGGCTCGGTGCTGATACGGGCGCGCGCCGGGGTCGAGGACATACGACGCGACCGCCGCGCGATCGTCGTCACCGAGATCCCGTTCCAGGTCAACAAGTCGACGCTGATGGAGCGCATCGCCGAGCTGGTGCGCGCCAAGCAGGTGGAGGGCATCTCCGACCTGCGCGACGAGAGCGACCGGTCGGGCATGCGCATCGTGATCGAGATCAAGCGCGACGCGACGCCCGAGGTGGTGCTGAACCAGCTCTACCGCTTCACCCAGCTGCAGACCAGCTTCGGCGTCAACATGGTCGCCCTCGACGGCGGCCGTCCCAAGCTGATGGGCATTCGCGACGCCCTGGTCGCCTTCATCGCCTTCCGCGAGGAGGTGATCCTGCGTCGCGCCCGCTTCGACCTGGCGAAGGCGCGCGAGCGCGGCCACCTGCTGGTCGGGCTGGTGATCGCGGTCGCCAATATCGATGCGGTGATCGCGCTGATCCGCGCCGCTCCCGACGCGGCGGCGGCGCGCGCCGAGCTGATGCGCCGGGACTGGGATGCCGCCGACGTCTCGCCGCTGCTGGCGCTGATCCACGACGAGGGCAACCTGGTGGTGGGCGGCCGCGTGCACCTCACCGAGGCGCAGGCGCGCGGCATCCTGGAGCTGCGGCTGGCACGGCTCACCGGGCTCGAGCGCGAGAAGATACAGGGCGAGCTCGACGAGGTCGCGGCGCGCATCAACGACCTGCTGGAGATCATCGGCAGCCGGGTGCGCCGGCTCGAGGTGATGCGCGACGAGCTGCTGCTGGTGCGCGCCGAGATCGCGGTGCCGCGCGCCACCGAGATCTCCGACGGGGCCGGCGACCAGACCGACGAGAGCCTGGTGGAGCCGGGGCAGATGGTGGTCACCATCACCCGCGACGGCTTCATCAAGCGCACGCCGCTCGACATCTTCCGCGCGCAGAACCGCGGCGGCCGCGGCCGCACCGCCGCCGGGCGTCGCGGCGACGACATCGTCACCCGCTCGTTCAACGCCCACACCCACCAGTGGGTGCTGTTCTTCTCCTCCGGCGGCAAGGCGTACCGGGAGAAGGTCTGGCGGCTGCCGGAGGCGAGCCCGACCTCGAAGGGCCGCGCGCTGGTCAACCTGCTGCCGGAGCTCGGGGCGGACTCGATCACCACGGTGCTGCCGCTGCCGCACGACGAGACGCTGTGGGAGAGCCTGCACCTGGTGTTCGCCACGCTCAGCGGCAACGTGCGACGCAACCGGCTGAGCGACTTCCGCAACGTCCGCGCCTCGGGCCTGATCGCGATGAAGCTGGAGGAGGGCGACCGGCTGATCGGCGTCGCCACCTGCCGCGAGGGGCAGGACGTGCTGCTGGCGACACGCGGCGGGCGCTGCATACGCTTCCAGATCAACGACGACACGCTGCGCGTGTTCGCCGGGCGCGACAGCTCCGGCGTGCGCGGCATACGCCTCGCCGCCGGCGACGAGGTCAACAGCCTGTGCGTGCTGAACCATGTCGAGGCCGACGTCGCCGAGCGCGCCGCCTACCTGCGCATGGTGTCGGCGCGGCGGCGGCTGGAGAACGTGTCGGAGGATCTCGCCGAGCCGGAGCTGGTCGAGGACAGCGCCGAGGAGGCGGCCGGCGGTGAGGCCGTGGGCGACGCCTCGATCGGCATCGAGCGCTTCGCCGAGCTGGAGGCCGCCGAGGAGGTGCTGCTGACCGTGACCGACGGCGGCTTCGGCAAGCGCAGCTCGGCCTACGACTACCGGGTCAGCGGCCGCGGCGGCCAGGGCATCGCCAACGTCACCCTGTCGTCGCGCAACGGCAGCGCGGTGGTGGCGACGCTGCCGGTGCTGAACGGCACCGACGTGATGCTGATGACCGACGCCGGACGGCTGATCCGGGTCCCGGTCGACCAGGTGCGGGTGACGGCGCGGCAGTCGATGGGGGTGACGCTGTTCCGCCTCAGCGACGGCGAGGTGGTCGCCAGCATCTTCCCGGTGCTGGAGGACGAGGTCGCCGACGAGATCGCGCCGGGCGAGGCAGGCGAGGTGGCCGAGCCGGGCGAGGACGGGGATGGCTGAGCCCGTGCTGCATGTCGGGCTCTATCCGGGCACTTTCGATCCGGTCACCAACGGCCATCTCGACGTCATCGCCAGGGCGGCGCGGCTGGTGCAGCGGCTGATCGTGGGCGTCGCCGCCAACATCGGCAAGCAGCCGCTGATGGACCTCGACGAACGGGTGGGCTGCGTCGCCAGCGAGGTCGCGGCGATACGCACCCGCTCCGGTGCCGCGATCGAGGTGGTCGGCTTCGACACCCTGCTGGTGCAGTGCGCGCGGCAGCACGGCGCCAGCATCATCTTCCGTGGCCTGCGCGTCGTCACCGACTACGACTACGAGGTGCAGATGTTCGGAATGAACCATCGCCTCGATCCGGGCATTGAGACGGTGTTCCTGATGGCCACCGAGAGCCACCAGTTCATCTCCTCGCGACTGGTCAAGGAGATCGCGCAGCTCGGAGGCGACGTCTCCTCCTTCGTGCCGGCCTACACGCTCAGCAAGATCATCGCGAAGCTCTCCTGAGCTCGCGCAATCCACGGAGGGACACGATGTCCGAGAGCACCGCTTCGCCGACCGGCGCCACGCCCGACGCTGCCACGTCCGACACGCTGATCCTCGAGCTCGAGAACGGGGGGCAGGTGGTGATACGCCTGCGTCCGGACCTCGCGCCGCTCGCCGCCGAGCGCCTGCTCACGCTCAGCGCCGAGGGGTTCTACGACGACGTCAAGTTCCACCGCGTGATCGACGGCTTCATGGCGCAGACCGGCGACCCCACCGGGACCGGCAGCGGCGGCAGCAAGCTCGCCGACCTGAAGTCGGAGTTCCCCAAGCAGGCGAAGTTCGTGCGCGGCACCGTCGGCATGGCGCGCACCGCGCATCCGCACAGCGCCAACAGCCAGTTCTTCATCATGTTCGCGCCGGCGCCGAGCCTCGACGGCCAGTACACGATCGTCGGCGAGGTGACCGAGGGCATGGAGCACGTCGACAAGATCAAGCGTGGTGCCGGCGGCAGCGGCGTGGTAGCGAACCCCGACAAGATCAAGCGCATGCGTCCGGGCGTCCCGCAGGCCTGACGCCCACGATATGGGCCGGTAGCTCAGCGGTAGAGCATTCGACTTTTAATCGAATGGTCGTGGGTTCGAACCCCACCCGGCCCACCAGACGTGCTCACCGAGGCGATCGCGGCGACGCAGGAGCGGGCTCTGCCCGCCGCGCGATGACGTCGAGACGCGTTGGATTTTGCCAAAGACATCGACGCGGTCTCATTTTATATCCGATCCTACGGCCGAGGACGCGCATCGCAAGCGCGCGGGTTGCCGGGGAGGGACACCAGGATGACCCGCTTTGTCTTCTCGAACCTGAACGCGGACGGGACCGACGACCTCTACGCGAGCGACGGCACCGCCGCCGGCACCACGGACCTGCAGGCGAGCCGGTTCGGCTTCCTGCCCGCCGGCTCCGTGCCGCCCGACTTCCTGACGCTCGGCCGCGACGTCCTGTTCGTCGGCACCGGCCTGACCGTCGCCGGCGACCTCGATGTGATCTATCGCAGCGACGGCACCGCGATCGGCACCTCGGACGCGCTGATCTCTGGCACCGGAGGCACCCTCTCGCCGAGCGGTCTGTGGGCGGTCGGCGACAGCGTGCTCACCTCGGGCGCGACCACGACCGGCGTGCAGGGGCTGTATGCGAGCGCCGACGGGGTGACGTTCAACGAGATCGAGGTCGGCGTCGGCGTGGGGCCGAGCGGCATCGTCGTCTCGAACGGCGTCGGCTACTTCGGTGCGGTGGACGACGACGGCCATAGCCTCGGCCTCTGGCGCACCGACGGCACCGCCGCCGGCACCGTTAGCATCGCGACGGCACCCGTCGATCCCTACGGCTTCGCCAGCGCCGGCGAGACCACGGTGTTCGCGGCTGCCGCCGGCATCGCGACCACGCTGTGGGTGACGGACGGCACCGCGAGCGGAACCAGCCCGCTTCAGGTCCCGGCACTGGCCAACGCCTACGCCGAGAGCTCCCTGGTTTCGCTGGGCAGCAAGGTGCTGTTCACGGTCAGCAGCGCGCCGGACGCACTGGACGCGGCGACCCTTTGGGTCACCGACGGCACCGCCGGTGGCACCAGCGAGCTGTCGGATCTCACGGGCGTGTCGCTCGCCGCGTCCGACGTGCTGTCCGGCCTGAACAAGGCGGTGTTCGCGGTCGGCGCGACGCCCTACATCACCGACGGCACCGTCGCGGGAACCACACAGATCCCGACGCCGGCGCAGCAGGTCCAGCAGTTCGTGACGCTGGGCCACGACGTGATCTACCTGGGCACCGCGGGTGGTGCCGTCTCGCTATTCGCCTACGACGCGGGATCGGGCAGCACCACGCAGATCACGCTGCCAAGCGTGAACCTCGGCGGCAGCACCCTCAGCGTGGTGGGAAACCAGGTGATCTTCGCCGCCGTCGATGCGTCCGGCACCGAGGCGTTGTTCTCGACCGACGGCACCCAGGCCGGCACCCAGGAACTGGCACTTCCGGCCGGGGTGACGCTCAGGCCGGACAGCCCGCCCTTCATCGCGAGCCTGCCGCCCCAGGCGCCGCCCCCGCCGGCGGG
>CAXTOE010000215.1:0-5384 GCA_964245685.1 uncultured Acetobacteraceae bacterium
GCACCCGCCTCAACGACGATGCTCCGGAGAACTCCTGCCGCCCGGCCGTCGATCCGATGCTGCGCAGCGCCGCCGCCGCCTGCGCGGGACGTGTCCTCGCGGTCATCCTCACGGGCATGGGCCAGGACGGTCTCCGCGGCAGCCAGACGCTCCTGCAGGCCGGCGGCTGCATCCTCGCGCAGGACGAGGCGAGCAGCGTCGTCTGGGGCATGCCCGGCGCCGTCGCGCGGGCTGGCCTCTGCCACGCGGTCATGCCGATTGAAGAGCTCGCGTCCAAAGTCATGCAGATGCTGGGTCACCGATCATGAGCGCATTCGCCGAGATCGCCGCCCTGGTGAAGCTGCGGTCCGGGCTGGCGCTCGGTCCGGAGAAGGCGTACCTGGTCGAGAGCCGCCTCGCGTCGCTGACCAGCCGTCTCGGCCTGCGCGACTACGCGGCACTGGTCCCGAGGCTTCGCACCGATCGGGCACTGCAGGACGAGGTGGTCGAGGCCCTGACCACCAACGAGACGCTGTTCTTTCGCGACACCAAGCCGTTCGAGCACCTGCGGCTCCGCGGGCTGCCGCGGCTGCATGCGCAGAGAGCGCCCGGCATGCCGCTGCGCATCTGGTCGGCCGCCGCGTCGACCGGCCAGGAGGCCTACTCGCTGGCGATGCTGGTCAGCGAGATGGGAGCGGCCCTGAAGGGGCGGCCGGTGCAGATCCTCGGCACCGATATCGCCCGCTCGACGCTGGCGCGCGCGCGAGAGGCTGCCTACACCCAGTTCGAGGTGCAGCGCGGCCTGCCGGCACGCATGCTGGTCAAGTACTTCACCAAGGAGGCGGATGGCTGGCGGCTGATCAAGCCGATCCGGGACATGGCGGAGTTCAGGGAGTGGAACCTGCTCTGCGATCCGTCGCCGCTCGGCCGCTTCGACGTGATCTTCTGCCGCAACGTGCTGATCTACTTCGACGCGCCGACCAAGGCGCGCGTGCTGGACATGATCGCATCGCGGCTGACCAATGGTGGACTGCTCTATCTCGGCGGTGCGGAGACGATCAACGGGCTCGGTACGGCGTTCAGGCCCGTGCCGGGCGAGCACTCCGTCTTCGAGCCGAACCGGCCGCACGGCGACGTCGAGACCAGGCGGGCCGCCCTGGCACTGCTCTAGACGAGACTCCCGAGACCTTCTCGCGACAGTGCCGCGACGTCCTGGTCCAGCAGCCTGCGAAAGCTGCGGAAGCCCAGATCGAGCGGACGGTTCCAGTCGCTGCCGGGACCGGACTGCGCGCAGCGGATCTCGCGGTAGGATACGCCGCACAGGTTGGCGATGAACCAGAAGAACGTGTCCGGCATCGCCGCCGGCGCGAACAGCGTCGCGCGGCATGGAGGGCGGGCATAGATCAGGTTGGTCATCGCGGCTCCCATCACGCCGGCCACGAGCCGCGCGTCGCGCATCAGCGCGATCTGCCCCTCCAGCCCCAGGCCGGCCGGCGACACCACCGCGTAGCCGCGCTCGCTCGCCAGCCGCGCCACGTGCGCTTCGTCCGCGAAATTGCGGCCATGACCTGCGCCGCGGGTCAGGAACACGCGCTCCACCCCGTGCCCGGCGATCCCGTGCGCGAGGCGGTCATGGCAGTCGCGCACCAGCGGGGACATGTACGAGCCGTGCTCGGTCATGCCCTCGACCATGATCAGCTCGCGCACGAACACCGGATCGAGGCCGCTGACCCGCACCCGGCGGTCCTCGATGCCGAGCCGGCGCAGCGTCTGCTGCATGATCTGCCCGAGCATCGGCTCGCTCACGTCGTGCACCAGCACGCCGATCCGGTGATCCGCCAGCCGCGACAGCGCCAGATGCAGCATGGGCAGCATCTCGATCATCCAGTGACCGTAGTTGGCGGCGCCGCGTTTCTTGCCCAGCACCAACGGCAGCTCGTGCCGTGCGACCGGCTCGCCGGCGATCGCGCGACGCACCGCGTACGCCGCCTGTTCGAGCATCTCCGGCTCGTGCTGGCGGATGCTGTAGCGCAGGACCTGCCCGTCTCGGTCGAACACCAGACCTTCGGCCGCAACGAAGACGTCGCGGACCACGCGGATCACCACGTCGCGCGGCCCGAACCAGCGCTGCCGCCACGCGACACACGCGCCTCGCACGACGTCGGGGATCAGCGCGTCGCCGACGAGAGCGGGAGCGGTCGTCGCGAAGCCCGGCGCGCGCAGCGTGACGAGGACGGAGCCGATACCCTCGCCGGTCGACGCCCGGCTCTCCGACGCGATCTCAGTGCCCGGCATTCTCCCCAGAGAAATCCGGCGCCGCCAGGCCCGATCGCTCCAGCTGATGCACCAGGGCACCCTTGAGGCGCTCGAGGCCCGCCTGGTCCGCGGCTTCCGCGCGCGCGACGAGCACCGCCTGCGTGTTGGAGGCGCGCAACAGCCACCAGCCGTCGAGGGTGCGCACGCGCACGCCGTCGATCGCCGAGACCTCCGCGCCGTCCGCCTTCAGCCGGGCGGCCACCTCCTCGATCACGCCGAACTTGCGGGTGTCGTCGCAGTCGAAGCGCAGCTCCGGCGTGCTCACCGTGCGGGGCAGCGCCTCCTTCACCGAGGAGAGCGGCCCGTCCATGCGAGCGGCGATGCCGAGCAGCCGCACCGCCGCGTATAGCGCATCGTCGAAGCCGTACCACTTGTCGGCGAAGAACACGTGCCCGGACATCTCTCCGGCCAGCGGCGATCCGGTCTCGGCCATCTTGGCCTTGATCAGCGAGTGGCCGGTGCGCCACATCAGCGGCTTGCCGCCGGCGCGGCTGATCTCGTCGAACAGCACCTGGCTCGCCTTGACGTCGGCGATGATGGTGGCGCCCGGATTGTCTCGCAGCACGTCCCGCCCCAGCACCACCAGGAGCTCGTCGCCCCACAGGATCTGGCCCTTGTCGTCGACCACGCCGATGCGATCCGCGTCGCCGTCGAAGGCGATGCCGAGATCGGCCTGCTTCTCGTGCACCGCCGCGATCAGCTGCTCGAGGTTCTTGGCCACCGTCGGGTCGGGATGATGCGCCGGGAAGTGCCCGTCGATCTCGCCGTTCAGCACGGTGTGCTCGCCCGGAAGCGAACGCACCAACCGCTGCAGCACCTCGCCGGCGGCGCTGTTGCCGTTGTCCCAGACCACCTTGAGGATGCGGTCGCCGCCGTCCCAGTCGGCGATCAGCCGGGCGACGTAGTCGTGCGCGATATCGACGTGGCGATCCGACCCTTCGGTCTCCGCCACCACGTCGGCGCTAGCGGCGATCCGTCCGAGCTCCTTGATCTGGGCGCCGTAGAACGGCTTGCGGCCCAGCATCATCTTGAAGCCGTTGTAGTTCGCCGGGTTGTGGCTGCCCGTGACCATGACCGCGCCATCGGTCTTCAGCGTGGTCGCCGCGTAGTACAGCATCGGCGTCGGACCGCATCCGACGCGCAGGACCTCCATCCCCGACGCCTTGAGTCCCTCGACCAGGGACTGCTCGAGCTCCGGCGAGGACAGCCTGCCGTCGCAGCCGACCGCGACCGTGCCGCCGCCGGCGCGCGAGACGATGGTGCCGAAGGCGCGGCCGACCGCTAAGGCGTCGGCGGCCTTGAGCGTCCTGCCGACGATCCCGCGTATGTCGTATTCGCGCAGGCTGGTGGGATCAAAATCATGCCGGAAGGCCATCACAGGCACTCGCAATAATGCTTGAGGAACTCGCGCACTGCCGGCCCGAGGTCCGCGCGTTCCAGCGCGAAGGCGATCTGCGCCTCGAGGAAGCCGACCTTGTCGCCGCAGTCGAAGCGCTTGCCCTCGTAGCGCAGGCCGTGGAACGGCACGTGGCCGATCATCTTGGCCATCGCGTCGGTGAGCTGCACCTCGTTCCCGGCGCCGCGCTCCAGCATCGCCAGGAACGGCATCACGTCGGCGGTCAGCACGTAGCGGCCGATGATCGAGAGGTTCGAGGGGGCGTCCGCCGGCTTCGGCTTCTCCACCAGTCCGGTGACCTCGACCAGGTTGCCCTTCTCCTCGCCGATCGCCAGGATGCCGTAGCGGTTGGTCTGCTCGGGGGGCACCTCGGACACCGCGACCACGTTGCCGCCGGTCTCGTGGTAGGCGTCGGCGAGCTGCTTCAGGCAGGGCACCTTGCTCAGGATGATGTCGTCCGGCAGCAGGATCGCGAACGGGTCGTCGCCGATGAAGGAGCGCGCGCACCAGATCGCGTGCCCCAGCCCGAGCGGCTCCTGCTGGCGCACGCTGACGATCGAACCCGGCTGCATGCTCGTCGACTGCAGCGCATCCAGGCCGTCCTGCTTGCCGCGCTCGCGCAGGGTGGCCTCGAGCTCGTAGGCGACGTCGAAATACTCGACCAGCTCCGTCTTGCCGCGCCCGGTGATCATGCAGAACTGCTCGATCCCGGCGGCACGCGCCTCGTCGACCGCATACTGGATCAGTGGTCGGTCCACGACCGGAAGCATCTCCTTGGCCATCGCCTTGGTGGCCGGCAGGAAGCGCGTGCCCAGGCCGGCGACCGGAAGAACTGCCTTGCGCAAGGGTTTGATCACCAGGGCTCACCTTCAGTCAGGAGTGCGACACGCCAGCGCGCGGGGAAACGGTGCCACGCGACGGCACCACCCGCAATGCCGCAACATAGAGCGGGACGAGAGCAGATCATACCGAGGCGTGTTCGGCCTGAAGCACCGACACTGCGGTCAGGTTGACGATCGCGCGCGCGGTCACGCTGCCCGCCAGGGTATGGATCGGCTTCGATACGCCGAGCGTGATCGGGCCGATCTGCAGTCCCTCTCCCGCCGCCTTGAGCAGGTTGAAGCTGATGTTCGCGGCATCCAGCGTCGGCATGATCAGCAGGTTGGCGGTGCCGTTCAGGCGGCTGGAGGTCATGACGCGGTCGCGCAACGTCTCGCTCAGCGCGGCATCTCCCTGCATCTCGCCGTCGACCTCGAGCTGCGGCGCATGCTCGCGCAGCAGCGCCAGCGCGCGCCGCATCTTGCGCGCCGACTCCGAATTGCTGGCGCCGAACGAGGAATGCGACAGCAGCGCCGCGCGCGGCGTGATCCCGAACATCCGCACGGCGTCGGCGGCCAGTATGGTGAGCTCCATGATCTGTTCCGCGGTAGGATCGAGATTGAAATGGGTGTCGCAGAAGAACAGCACGCCGTTCGACTGGATCAGGCCGGAGATCGCGTACAGCCGCGTCACCTCCGGGCGACGCGGGATCAGCGGCGCCCAGTAGTGCATGTGCCGCCACCAGTCGCCGTGGCCGCCGACCAGGGCGGCATCGACCAGCCCAGCATGCAGCAGCATCGCCGCTGCCACCGTCGGGCGACGCGTCAGCTGTCGCCCGGCCAGCGTCGGCGTGACGCCGCGACGTTACACCAGC
>CAXTOE010000216.1:0-5359 GCA_964245685.1 uncultured Acetobacteraceae bacterium
GGCCGGCGATGCCGAGGATCTCGCCGCGCCGCGCTGTCAGGCTGACCCCGCGCACCCGGCCGCGCCATGCCAGATCGGTGGCCTCCAGCACGGCGGTGCTGCCGCTGCGCGCGAGACGAGGCGGCAGATCGAGGCTGCGGCCGACCATCAGCGAGACCGTCTCGTGCTCGCTCATCGCGGCGAGCGCGAACGCGCCGACCAGGGTGCCGTCGCGCAGGATCGTCGCCGTCCTGCACAGCCGGAACACCTCGTCGAGCTTGTGCGAGACGTAGATCACCGCGACCCCGCGCCGGGTGATGCCGTCGATCACGGTGACCAGCCTCTCGAACTCCTGCGGCGACAGCGCCGACGTCGGCTCGTCCATGGCGATGATGCGCGCGTCCCACAGCAGCGCGCGGGCGATCTCGACGAGCTGCCGCTGTGCCACGCTCAGCGTCCGCACCGGGCGGGAGCCCTCGAAATCCGCGCCGAGCTGCGCCAGCACCCGACGCGCCTCGCGTCGCATGGTCGGCTTGTCGGTCATCACCCCGAACCGCGTCGGCGGCACGCCGAGGAACATGTTCTGCGAGACGTCCATCTCGGGGACCAGCTGAAGCTCCTGGTGGATCATCGCCAGGCCGGCGGCGCGCGCGGCCTTCGGACTGTCGATCTGCACCGCCTCGCCGCCGATCAGTATCTCGCCGCCGTCCGGACGCACCAGGCCGTTCAGGATCTTGAGCAGCGTGCTCTTGCCCGCACCGTTCTCGCCGAGCAGCGCGTGCACCTCGCCCGGCGCGGCACGCAGCGACACGTTCGACAGCGCCCGCACGCCGGGCCAGGACTTCGAGACCGAGCGCAGTTCGAGCGCGAGGGGGACATCCGGCATGGCTCTGCTCCCAGTCGGTCGGGCGCTGCCGCTAGTGCTGCGAGGCCGCGTCGGCCAGCAGGGCGTCGCGGGGGTTCACGCCCTGGCCGAAATAATGGTCGTAGTTCTCCTTGGTGATCAGCGCCTGCGGCGTGGTCACCACGCGCGGCAGGCTCTGGCCCGCGATCAGGCGTATCGCCACGTCGACCGCGATCTCGCCGGTCACGTCGGGAAAGCTGTCGATGGTGCCGGTGAGCTCGCCGTCGCGTATCGATTTCAGGGCGTCGGTCCAGCCGTCGGTGCCGATGACGGCGACGCGGCCGAGCGCATTGGCACTCTTGACCGCCTCCAGCACGCCCAGCGCCATGCCGTCGTTGTTGCAGTAGAAGCCGATCAGGTCCGGATGCTGGTTGAGGATGATCGAGGCCGCCTCGTAGGATTTCTGCCGGTCCCAGTTGCCGGGAACGCTGGCGACGACGGTGAACTTGCCGCCCTGGCTGACCGTGTCGACGAAGCCCGCGGTGCGATACTTGGCGGCGTAGCTGCCGGCGATCCCCTCGATGACCGCGACCTTGCCGCCATCCGGATGATGCTGGATGAACCAGCGCGCCGCCCGCACGCCGTTCTCGCCCTGCACGTTGCCGACGAAGTGCTCGGCGTCGGGGAACACCGCGTCGTCGACATCCACCACCGGCACGTGCTGCTGGCGGGCATCCTCGAGCACCGGCTGCAGGTTGCTGTCGGTGATCGGCGACAGCATCAGCGCGTTGTAGCCCTGGCTGAGCATGTTCTGCGCCAGCGACAGCTGGCCGAGCTGGTCCTCCTCGTTCTGCGGACCCTGCGCCTGCACGGTGACACCGACCGGCTTCGCCTCGGTGCGATAGCCGGTGGCGAGCGAGCGCCAGTACTCGTTGATCATGGTCTTGACCACGCCGCCGACCTTGGTCCCCGCCGGCGGGTGCGGCAGGGCGCCGAACTTCGAGTCGAGCTTGGACCAGTCGATGCGGTCGGCATCGGTGTCCGGGTTCAGGGCGGCGGCGTGCGTGATGCCGGTGCTGCCTAGAAGCAGCGCGCCCAGCAGGGTGCCGATCGTGACGGTCTTCATGACGTTTCCCCGTTTCTTGATGTGTGTCGTGAGCAGGATGCTCGTGTGTCCGAACTTGCTCCTGTCGTCCGCCGGCTGCTCCGGCGCATTATCTCCCGATTGCCTCAGGCGGTGATCACAGCCGGTAGATCCGCTCGGCGTTGCTGCGGAACAGCGCGCGGCGCTCGTCGGCGGAGAACTCCTCGGTGATGGTGCGGAAGCCGTCGATGACGACGTCGTATGCCGCCCACAGCCCATCGACGGGGAAGTTGCTGGCGAACATGCAGCGCGAGACGCCGAACGCGTCGATCGTGCGCAGCACCAGCGCGCGCAGGCCTGCCGCATCCGCACTCGGGTTCGCGAGACGCAGGCCGGAGATCTTCACCGACAGGTTGGGCGCCTCCGCCAGGCAAGACATCCCGTCGGCCCAGCAGGCGAGGCCGGCGGCGGAGCGATCGATCGGCATCCCGGCATGGTTGAGGATGATGGGGGTGTCGGGAAACCTGCGGCACAGACCGAGCACGTCGCCGAATTGCCGCGGGAACGCCTGCAGGTCGAAGCTGATCGCGTAGCGACGCAGCAGCGCGAAGCCGCGGAGCCAGGCGCCGTCGCGCATCAGGTCGGGACCGGCGGCGAGATGGATCGCCGGCGTGTTGGACCAGTTCAGGATCTGCCGGATCCCGCGCAGGTTGCGGTGCGAGGCGTGCGCCTCCAGCACCGGCTCGACGTCCCGCGACGCGAGATCGGCGTAGGCGACGATGCCGTGTGGGAAGCCGTGCCGGTCCGCGATCCCCTGCAGCCACGCGGTCTCCGCGACCGGGTCGTCCGGATCCCAGCCGTTCTGCACGTGCACGGACTTGACCAGGTTCTGGTTCGCCGCGTCGCGCCGGAAGTCGTCGAGCCCGTAGTCGCGGCGCAGCGGTGCGAGATCGCCTTCCAGCGCGCTCGGCGGCAGTCCGGGGCGCAGCCACGGATAGGGATGCACGCCGACCAGCTGCAGGTGGTGATGCGCGTCCACGAAAGCGTCCCGCGGCATCGGCCGGCGCATCAGGAACCGCCGTCGCGTAGCGACGCCACCATCTCCTCTCGCAGTGCCAGCACGTCGAGATCGCGGTCGAACGCGACGTCGTCCATGGTGACGATGCTGTCCTTGGCGACCGGGCGCTTCAGCGTGGCGTGGGCGAGCCCGATCGGAAGCGCGCCGATCGCGTTGCTGCGCGAGGCCGGGATGGCGTTGCCCCAGACCAAGTAGCCGCCCTCGCCGTCGAGCACGTCGCCGGGCCGCAGGTCGCGCTTGGCGGTGGCCACCGCGTCGCCGCGAAACTCCCGCGGGGTGCCGGTGGCTTCGCCGCGCAGCACCGCGTTCAGCACGCTGATGCTGGCCTCGAGGCCGATCAGGTGGAACGGGCGCCACATGGAGGCGTACCAGCCCGAGGGATCGGTCAGCAGGCCGTACTGCGCGAAGCACTCGCGCGAGTACTGGCTCGGCGCCTTGAAGGTCACGAACACGCCGTAGCGTATGTTGTTGACCACCTCGCGTCCGTCCGGCTCCTGGCTCGCCGCGATGTCGAGCAGGCCGGCGCGCGCGAGGCGGCCGCCATCCGCTGCCGGACGGAAGACACGCGCCAGGTCGTGCAGGCCGGCGGGCGGAAACGCGAGCCCCTCGTCGGGGCAGTCGAGGCCGGTGCCATTGGCCACCGCGGCCATCTCGATCGCAGCCTTGGTGCCGTCGGTGAAGGAGTTGTACATCTTGGGGTTGAAGTCGCCCTTGGCGACCTGCTCCTCGGACCATCCGAAGAAGCCCCACACGGTGTCCGGGGTCGAGTAGCGGTAGCGCGGCTCGAAGTTCATGCCCTTGCCGGCGGCGACGAGCTCGAAGCCGCACGCCCGCACCCAGTCGACCAGCTCGCAGATCAGCGCGGGCTGATCGCCGTAGGCCATGCCGTAGACCAGCCCCTTCTCCCGTGCCCGGCGCGCCAGCAGCGGCCCGCACAGGACGTCCGCCTCGACGTTCACCATGACGACGTGCTTGCCGGCGTCGATCGCCGATGCCGCGTGCCGGATACCCGCGATCGGATGCCCGGTGGCCTCGACCACGCAGTCGATCGCGCCGCAGGCGAGCAGCGCCGCGACGTCGTCGGTCACGCAGGTGCCGCCGCCGCGCACCGCGTCGTCCAGGGTGCGTGCCTGATACTGCTCCTCGGCCCAGCCCACCCGCGACAGCGAGGCGCGCACCTTGGCGACGTTGAGGTCGGCGATCCCGACGACCTGCAGACCCGGGATATGGCGCGCCTGCGCCAGGATCATCGAGCCGAACTTTCCCGCCCCGATCAGGCCCATGCGCACCGGGCGCCCGTCGGCGGCACGCGACGCGAGTTTCGCAGCCAGATTCACGGCCAGTTCCTCCCTCTCTGCCCGCACGGTCTAGACGATGCGGGATCCTTGCCTGACCTGCGACGTCGCCGCGTCCTGGGTCTGGCGCTCGAGCCAGGAACGCAGCTCCTTCCACGTCCTCTGCTTGTGCTCGCGCAGCAGGCGCGACAGGCGACGGCCGTCGCGTGCGACGAGCGCCTCGACGAAGGCCTCGTGCTCCTCCTTCGCCGCCCGCCAGCGCTCGGCGCGGAAGTTCGGCATGAACAGCGCGCGCAGCACGCGGGCACGCAGCGAACGGTGCTGTGCGGCGAGCTCGGCGTTGCCGGCGGCGGCGACGATCAGCCCGTGCACCTCCTCGTTGGCCTTGAAGTAGCCGAGCATGTCGCCGGACTCGAAGAAGCCGAGCATGTCCTGGTGACGCGACCGCACGTCGGCGATCGCCGCGTCGCTGGCACGCGCGCAGGCCAGCTCGCCCGCCAGCGCCTCGATGCCGCCCAGCAGCTCGATGATGTCGCGCACCTGCTCGACCTGAAGCACGGCCACGCGGGTGCCGCGACGCGGGGTGATCTCGACCAGGCCCTCGCGCGCCAGGATCAGGATCGCCTCGTGGAGCGGCGTCCGCGACACCCCGAAGCGCTCGCACAGCGCGCGCTCGTTCAGGCGCTCGCCGGGCGGCAGGGAGCCGTCGACGATCATGTCGCCGAGCCGCTCGACCAGTTCCCGGTGCAGCGCGGGGCGCCGCAGCAGGTCCGGATTCGAGCTGCCGTTCATCGCGGCCGGTTGCACGGGCATGCCGCCTCCTGAGCAGAACGCATTTTGCATGCAACATGCAGACGGCGCAAGATCCTGTGGCTGGTGCCGTCGGCCAAGGCTGCCGTCATGCCGGCGTCAGCGCGTATCGGCGCCATGTTCCGTGCCGGGGCGGCCGAGATCCGTCACGCCGTTCAGATCGAAGCCGGGATCGGCGATGCAGCGCCGGTGCGGTGCCAGTGCCAGGCAGGCGGTGCCGTCCCTGTCGTGCCAGCATCGCGCGACCGCGAAGCCGCGCAGACCGAGGG
>CAXTOE010000217.1:0-4597 GCA_964245685.1 uncultured Acetobacteraceae bacterium
CGGCACGGCTGCACTATGTCGATGCCGCGCGCCCCGGCATCACCCGTGAGAAGGGTTCGGACGGCTTCGTCTACCATCAGCCGGACGGCACGCCGGTCGACGACGAGAAGGTGATCGAGCGCATACGCAAGCTCGCGATCCCGCCGGCCTATACCGATGTCTGGATCTGCCGCGACCCGAGAGGACACCTGCAGGCGGTCGGCCGCGACGCCCGCGGCCGCAAGCAGTATCGCTACCACGCCGACTGGCGGGCGATCCGCGACGAGGCCAAGTACGGCAAGATGCTGCTGTTCGGCCGCAAGCTGCCGGAGATCCGCGCCCACGTGCAGCGCGACCTGGGGCTGCCGGGCCTGCCGCGCCGCAAGGTGCTGGCGACGGTGGTGGCACTGCTCGAGAAGACGCTGATGCGCGTCGGCAACGAGGAATACACGCGGACCAACAAGAGCTTCGGCCTGACCACGCTGCGCAACCGGCACGCGCGCATACGCGGCACCGAGGTGGTGCTCGATTTCCGCGCCAAGCACGGCATCCAGCAGCATGTCGAGCTGCGCGACCGGCGCCTGGCCGGCATCATCAAACGGCTGCAGGACATACACGGCCAGGAGCTGTTCCAGTATCTCGACGAGGACGAGCAGCGGCACGGCATCTCGTCGCAGGACGTCAACGAGTATCTGCACGAGATCACCGGCGAGGACATCACGGCGAAGGACTTCCGCACCTGGGCGGCGACCAACCTGGCGGCCCTGGCGCTGCACGAGCTGGAGCTGTTCGACAGCCAGGCCAAGGCCAAGAAGAACCTGCTGCACGCGGTGGAGAAGGTCAGCAAGCTGCTCGGCAACACCCCGGCGATGTGTCGCAAGTGCTACATCCATCCGGCGATCTTCGACGGCTACCTCGACGGCAGCCTCGCCGAGGCCCTGAAGCAGCGTGCGGAGGCGGCGCTGGAACCGCAGGCCGCGGCCCACACCGACCTCACGGCGGAGGAGGTCGCGGTGGTCGCCTTCCTCAGCCGAAAGCTGGAGCAGGTGACGAACGCGCCGGTCAAGGCCGCGTAATCCGTGATCACCGCGGCGGCGGCGGATCGTCGCGGGAGAGCATCGCAGCAGTCGGAGATGGCGCGTTCGGTCTGATGGCCGATCCACTCTCAGGCGGTCTCATCATCGGGGTCGGCGACCGCCTCGGAGGCTCCATCGGTCGCCTCCCGGGCGAGTTGCAGCGCGCGCGCATAGACCGTGCGGCGCGGCAGGTTGGCGGCGCCCGCGACCAGCGTCGCCGCGTCCTTCACCGAGTGGGTCAGCAGGGCCTGCCGGAGCGCTCGATCGAGATCGCCGGCACCGGTCTGCTCCGGCTCGGCCGGCCCGACCAGGACGGTGATCTCACCGCGCGGCGCCGCCGCGGCATAGTGTCTGCTGAGTTCGTCCAGGGTGCCGCGTCGCACCTCCTCGAACCGCTTGGTCAGCTCACGCGCGACGGCGGCCTGCCGCGCGCCGCCGAACACCGCGACGAGATCCTCCAGCATCTCGGCCAGACGGTGCGGCGCCTCGTGCCAGATCAGCGTCGCCGACAGACCGCCCTGCTCGGCCGCGTGCAGCGTCGCGAAGCCGCTGCGGCGCGCCGCGCTGCGCGGCGGCGCGAAACCCACGAACAGGAACGGATGCGGCGGCAAGCCCGAGACGGTCAGGGCGGTGACGGCGGCGTTCGCTCCCGGTGCGGCGGTGACCGGTAGACCATCCTCGATGGCGGCGCGTACCAGGCGGTAGCCCGGATCAGAGAGCAGCGGCGTCCCCGCATCGCTCACCAGCGCCACGCGCTTCCCCTGCCGCAGCAGCTCCAGCAGGCTGCCGATACGCTGCCGCTCGTTGTGCTCGTGCAGCGGCTCCATGCGAGAAGAGATTCCCCACGCCGCGAACAACCGTGCGGTGACGCGCGTATCCTCACACAGTACCAGGTCTGCCTGTGCGAGACAGGCGGCCGCCCGCGGCGTGAGGTCGGCCAGGTTGCCGATCGGCGTCGATACGAGCACAAGGCCGGCGGGTAGCGGCCCGCTCGGCGGGACCTTGTCCGGCCGGGTCGCGCCGTCGGTCGAGAAGGGGGGAGAGTCGGATGCTTCGTCGGACATGGATGTTCCTGGCCCCTGCGGATGCGCGCCGTCCAGCCTCGTTCGCGCCGTGGCGCTTTGCGACCGGCATGCTGCCGCTGCTGCTGCTCGGCGCCTGCACCACCGGACCGCTGGCGGGGTTCGGGCTCGGTGGCGACTCCGCCTCGCCGGCGCCACCCGCCGTGGAGGCGCCGCCACAGCCTCCGCCCGTCCCGGCCACCGACCGCATCGGCATCCTGCTGCCGCTCAGCGGCAGCAACGCGCCGCTCGGCCAGGCGATGCTGCGATCGGCACAGCTCGCACTCGATATGCCGGGGGCGCCGCCGCTCGACCCGCAGGATACCGGAGACGCGCCGGGCGGTGCCGCGCGTGCCGCGCAGGCAGCGGTCGGCGCCGGCGACGGGATCCTGATCGGCCCGCTGACCTCGGCCGACACGGCGGAGGCGAGCCCGGTCGCACGGGCGGCCCGGGTGCCCATGCTGGCCTTCACCAGCGATCTGACGCAGGCGCAGCCGGGGATCTGGGTGATGGGCGTCACTCCCGAGCAGCAGGTGCATCGGCTGATCGAGGCGGCCAAGGCGGATGGCCGCACCCGGATCGCGGCCTTGCTGCCCGACAACGCGCTCGGCAACGCGATGGCCGATGCGCTCACCCGCGCCTGCGCGGATGCCGGCCTGGCGCCGCCCAACGTCGCGCGTCACGCCGACAGCATGGAGAGCATCAACAGCACCATGCGCGGGCTGGCCGACTTCGAGAACCGGCGCGGCGCGATCGAGCAGAAGCTGCGCGAGGCCAAGTCGAGCCAGGATCCGGCGGTCCGGGCCCAGGCTGCGGCGCTCGCCCAGACGCCGATACCCCCACCACCGTTCGACGCGCTGCTGCTAGCCGATACCGGCACCGACCTGCAGGAGGTGATCTCGGTGCTGAGCTACTACGACGTCTCGGCGAGCCAGGTGCGTATCATGGGACCCGGGTTGTGGGGCGCGTTTGCCAGCAAGCTGAGCCCGCTGGAAGGGGCCTGGTTCGCAGCACCCGACGCTCAGGACCGGCTCGGCTTCGTGCAGCGCTACCAGGCCAAGTTCGGCCAGCCGCCGCGGCCTCTGACCGACATCCCGTACGACGCCGCGGCGCTGTCCCGCAGCCTGGCGAAGTCAGGCGGATACGGCGCCGATGCGCTGACGCGGGCCGATGGCTTCGCGGGAGTGGACGGCGTCTTCGCTCTGATGCCGGACGGCCACGTCCGACGCGGGCTGGCGATCTTCCAGATCCAGCCGGGCGGCGGTGCGCGGATCGTGCAGCCGGCCCCGAGATCGCTGAACGCCGCGAGCTGAGGCCGCTACGCCGGCGTTAGGCGATCAGGCGGCGACGGTGGCCCCGACCGACAGCACCGGGCGTATGCAGTGCAGTGCCGCCTCGAAGCTGGAGAAGCTGCCGAGCTTGTGGCTGCGGACATGGTCGATCACCAGCCAGCGCATGCCCTCGGGACGGATCATGTAGGCTGGATCGGCATTCTCCCTGACCCAGACCAGCACGTGCTCGAGCGGCACGCTGTCGCGCTGCGGTGTCATGCGCG
Organism: uncultured Acetobacteraceae bacterium; assembly: GCA_964245685.1. Taxonomy (GTDB): domain Bacteria; phylum Pseudomonadota; class Alphaproteobacteria; order Acetobacterales; family Acetobacteraceae; genus Lichenicoccus. The sequence goes on from CAXTOE010000217.1 coordinate 3,672, forward strand.
GTGCGATGTCGGCGTCGCAGATACCCATCGAGGCGCCGGCCTGCAACCAGCGCAGCAGGTACTCGCGGTGCCGGGGCAGGAAGCAGAGGCGGAGGGAGACGATGTTGGAGCTCTCCTGGAACGCCATCTTCGCATCAGAGCTGGGCATCTCTTGTCCCCTCGCATTTTTGTGAGCAAAACGTAATCGGGCGCCAGCCGCGCTGCCAACGGGATTCTGAGGCGAGTCAGCAAGTCGATCGCGCAGATCCGATTTCTGTGGCTAATTTGCAATGCTCCGTTACGAAATCGCCTCGTCTGAAGAAAATTGGCTCATGCGATGGGACTTCGTCTTCGCTTTTCAGCCGTTTTACTTAGTTCCGCGCCGACCTCGCCAAGACGCGTTCCAGGAGACTATCGATCTCCCGCGTGTCATGCCAACATAAGCCGACGCCCAACGTGATGACTTGCGATCGGAAGTCAGGCGGCAGGCGCACCGCATCCTTGGGAGTGGTCACCAGTGTCGCGTTCGCCGCGTTCGCTCGGGCGACCAGTCGGTGCAGTTGTGCCGCCGTGTAGCGGTGATGATCCGCAAAGCCGGTGCGCTGCACCAGCTGCAGGCCGATGGCCTCGAGGGCGCCGAAGAATTTCCCGGGCCGGCCGATGCCGGCGAAGGCGGCGATCCTGCGCCCACGCAGGGTGTGCGCCTGCGCCGCCATCATCAGCTCGGCACGCAGCACCGGCAGCTGCGGAGGAAGCCGCCTCCTGACCGCGCGAACATCCGGACCGATGAGGATGGCGGCGTGCGCCCGTGCCGCACCGTGCTCTATGCTCTCGCGCAGCGGCCCGGCCGGCAGCAGACGGCCGTTGCCGAAGCCGGTGGCACCGTCGATCACCAGCAGCGTCGCGTCGTGCGCCAGCCCGGGGTTCTGCATCCCGTCGTCCAGGAC
>CAXTOE010000217.1:4607-5347 GCA_964245685.1 uncultured Acetobacteraceae bacterium
CGGCGGACCGCGCCGCCGCGGCACGGTCCGCCGCGACCCAGGTGGGAGCGCAGGCCGCCAGCAGCAGCGCCTCGTCACCGACCAGGGCCGCGTCGTGGCTGGAAGCGTCGACCCGCAGCAGCTGCCGCGCGCTGCCGCCGTAACCGCGCGTTAGCGCGTGGACGCATAGGCCGCGGGCCTGCAGCCGCGTCAGCAGGTCGAGGGCGAGCGTGGTCTTGCCGGTGCCGCCGATGCTCAGGTTGCCGCAGCAGATCACGGGCACCGGCGCGCGCCAGCCCGGTCGGCTCAGCCTGCGACGGGTGATCCATCCGGCCACCCAGCCGAGCGGCGAGAGCAGCCGCGCCGCCGTACCCGCGTCCGAGTCCTGCCAGAAGGCGGGAGGCCGCATCATGCGGCACCCGTGAGGTCCAGCAGGCGGCGTGCCAGGGCAGGGACCAGATCGGAGGCTGCCCGGGCGACGCGCTCGGCCGCCTCGGCTTGGCGCGCCTGCGCGGCCGGATCGCTCAGCAGCCGCAACGCCCAGTCGGCGATCGCGTCGGCCGTCGGCGCGATCTCGATCGCGTCGGCATCGCGCAAGGCCGCCACGGCGTCGTTGAAGTTGAAGGTCAGCGGCCCGGTGGCGATCGCGCAGCCGAGGCGCGCCGGCTCGAACGGGTTGTGGCCGCCGCCTTCGGGGGCGGCTTGCGGCAGGCTGTTGCCGAGGAAGGTGATCGGCGAGAGCCGGTAGAGCAGGCCCAGCT
>CAXTOE010000218.1:0-5345 GCA_964245685.1 uncultured Acetobacteraceae bacterium
GCTGCTTGAGCCAGGGCGCCACCGTGGCGCTGGTGACGCTCTCGCCCAGCGTGGGCACCTTGATCTCGGCAGACATGCGCTTCCTTCAGTCCCGATCCTGCGGCCGGTGCGGCCGACTGTGATGCGCCACGACGGCGATGCTGTCTCAGTGCGCGGCGACTGCCAGCGCCGGACCCGTCACCTTGTCCAGCCCCAGCGCCTCGCGGACGAGGGCCGCCTGCTCGCTGGCATGGGTACGCGCGAGCCCGGTCGCCGGGCTGGCGGCGGCGGCGCGGCCGGCATAGATCGGCCGACCCGCCGGGTGGCCGATGCCGTGCAGCACCCGCTCGATGCGTCGGTCGACGAACGACCAGGCGCCCATGTTCTCGGGCTCCTCCTGGCACCAGACGATCTTCGCCGCCGCATACGGCGCCAGCGCCGCGCCGAGCCCCTCCTCGTCGAACGGGTAGATCTGCTCCAGCCGCAGGATGGCGACGTCGCGCGCCTGCTGCTCGCGACGCTCGGCGAGCAGGTCGTAATAGACCTTGCCCGAGCACAGCACGACGCGGCGCACCTCGCCCGCGGGCGCGATCTCGTCGATCTCGCCGATCACCGGCAGGAAGTGGGTGCCGGCCTGCATCTCCGACACCGCACTCACCGCCAGCCGGTGACGCAGCAGCGACTTCGGCGTCATCAGCACCAGCGGCTTGCGGTAGCTGCGCTTGAGCTGGCGACGCAGCACGTGGAAGTAGTTCGCCGGCGTGGTGAGGTTGCAGACCTGGATGTTGTTCTCCGCACAGAGCTGCAGGTAGCGCTCCAGCCGCGCCGAGGAGTGCTCCGGCCCCTGCCCCTCGTAGCCGTGCGGCAGCAGCACCACCAGCCCGGACATGCGCAGCCACTTGGTCTCGCCGCTGGCGATGAACTGGTCGATGATCACCTGCGCGCCGTTGGCGAAGTCGCCGAACTGCGCCTCCCACAGCACCAGCGTGCGCGGGTCGGCCAGCGAGTAGCCGTACTCGAAGCCGAGCACGCCGAACTCGGACAGCAGCGAGTTGTAGATCTCGATCCCGGCCTGGTCGGGCGCGATGTTGTTCAGCGGCACGTACTCGTTCTGGTTGGACTGGTCGATCAGCACGGCGTGGCGATGGCTGAAGGTGCCGCGCTGGCAATCCTCGCCGGAGAGCCGGACCCGGTGGCCCTCGAGCATCAGCGAGCCGAAGGCGAGCGCCTCGCCGGTGGCCCAGTCGATACCCTGCCCAGTCTCGAACATCGCCCGCTTGGCTTCGAGCTGACGGGTGATCTTGGGATGGGCATCGAAGTCGGACGGCACCGCCGCCAGGGCGCGACCGACCTGCTCGAGCACGTCGGGGGAGACGCCGGTGCGCGCATCTGCGGCGGCGCCGTCCTGGCCGGGCTGCTTCATGCCCAGCCAGCTGCCCTCCAGCCAGTCCGCCTTGTTGGGCCGATACGCCTTGGAGGTCTTGAAGTCGTCGTCGAGCTGCGCCTGGAAGGCGTCCCACATCGCCGTCGACTGCTCGGCCGACACCACGCCCTCGCGCGCCAGCCGCTCGGCATACAGCGTGCGGCTGGTCGGCCGGGCGCGGATCGCCTTGTACATCGTCGGCTGGGTGAAGGCCGGCTCGTCGCTCTCGTTGTGGCCGTGGCGTCGGTAGCAGACGATGTCGAGCACGATGTCGGCGGCGAAGCGCTGCCGGAACTCGGCGCAGAGCTGGGCGCAGAACACCACCGCCTCCGGCTCGTCGCCGTTGACGTGCAGGATCGGCGACTGCACCGCCTTGGCGATGTCGGTGCAGTACATGCCGGAATAGGCGTGCGCGGAGACGGTGGTGAAGCCGATCTGGTTGTTGACCACCAGGTGCACGGTGCCGCCGGTGCGGTAGCCGATCAGCTGGCTCATCGCCATGGTCTCGTAGACCAGGCCCTGGCCGGCGAAGGCGGCGTCGCCGTGCATCAGCAGCGCCATGCCGGAGCGGCGGGTCTGGGTGTCGCCGGTCATGTCCTGGTTGGCGCGCACCTTGCCGACCACCACCGGATCGACCGCCTCCAGGTGCGAGGGGTTGGGCTGCAGCGCCAGGTGCACCATGTGGCCAGCGATCTCGACGTCGGTCGAGGTGCCGAGATGGTACTTCACGTCGCCCGAGCCCTGCACGTCGTCGGGTTTGAACGAGGCGCCGTTGAACTCGCTGAAGATCGCCGTGTACGGCTTGCGCACGATGTTCACCAGCGTGTTGAGCCGGCCGCGATGCGGCATGCCGATGGTGATCGAGCGCACCCCGTCCGCGGCCGCCTGATCGATGATGGCGTGCAGGGCGGCGATCGCCACCTCGCCGCCTTCCAGGCCGAAGCGCTTGGTGCCGACATAGCGCTTCTGGCAGAACGCCTCGAAGCCCTCGGTCTCGGTCAGGTGACGCAGGATGGCGGTCTTGTCCTCGACCGAGAAGCGGTCGCGCCAGCCGCCGGACTCGATGCGGCGCTGGATCCACTCGCGCTGCGCGGGATCCTGCACGTGCATCGACTCGACCCCGACCGGGCCGCAATAGGTGAAGCGGATCGCGGCCAGGATCTCGCGCACCGAGGCCGTCTCGGCGCCGAGCATGGTCGACATGGCGTGGCCGAGATAGATTGGCCGGTCGAGGTCGGCCTCGGTGAAGCCGTACGAGGCGGGATCGAGATCGGCGTGCGACTTCGGGATCTGCAGGCCGAGCGGGTCGAGGCGCGCCTCCAGGTGGCCGCGCACCCGGTAGGCGCGGATCAGCTGCATGGCCCGCAGGCTGTCGTCGGCGGCGGCGCGTATCGAGGCCGATGTGGCGCCCTCGGCGCCGACCGCCCGCCCCGCCGCCGGAGCCTGCTTCCCCGCCGCGGGCTTGGCCTCGGCAGGCTCGCCCTCAAACCGGCGCGGCGCCCCCGCGGCCCCGGCGGCCTCCTGGGTGACGGCCAGCGCTTCCTCGTCGAGGGCCGCGAACAGCTCGACGAAGCTCGAATCGATGGCGGCGGGATCCTCGACCCAGCGCGCGTGGAGGTCGGCTAGATAAGCGGCATTGGCGCCGCTGAAGGCCGTCGCGAGGATATCGACGCCCGCCATGGTGCTTCTCCTACGAACGCGTCCGGCGCCTGCACCGCGCCGGACCAAGCTGCGCCGCCGAGGCCGCGCCGATACCAGATAGGCCCGGGCAGGCCATCGCGCCGCCCGCTTTCATCCCTGGCAGCAATGCTCCCCACGCATGGAAGTTGTCCAGCCCGCGACCGAGCGGCCGCTAGAGGCCGAGGGCGCGGAAGTCCGACAGCAGCTTCTTCACCGCGTTGCACGAGGCGTCGAAGGCGGTCCGCTCCTCCGGCGTGAACGACACCTCGACGATGCGCTCGACGCCGGCCGCACCGATCACCACCGGCACGCCGACATAGAAGTCGGTCTGGCCGTACTCGCCGTTCAGCTTCACCGCGCAGGGCAGCACGCGCTTCTTGTCGCGCAGGTAGCTCTCCGCCATGGCGACCGCCGAGGCGGCGGGGGCATAGAACGCCGATCCCTTCTCCAGCAGCTTGACGATCTCGCCGCCGCCGTTGGCGGTGCGGTGCACGATCGCGTCGATCCTCTCCTGGGTGGTCCAGCCCATCTTGATCAGGTCGGGCACCGGGATGCCGGCCACCGTGGAGTAGCGGGTCAGCGGCACCATGGTGTCGCCGTGGCCGCCGAGCACGAAGGCGGTGACGTCCTCGACCGAGACGCCGAACTCCTGGGCCAGGAACAGCCGGAAGCGGGCGCTGTCGAGCACGCCCGCCATGCCGACCACCTTGTGCGCCGGCAGGCCGGACTTCTCCTGCATCACCGCGACCATCACGTCGAGCGGGTTGGTGATGACGATGACGAAGGCGTCCGGCGCGTAGCGCCTGATCCCTTCCGCGACCTGGCCGATCACCTCCGCGTTCTTGGCCAGCAGGTCGTCGCGCGACATGCCCGGCAGACGGGGGAACCCGGCGGTGACGATGACCACGTCCGAGCCCTGGATCACGCCGTAGTCGGAGCCGCCGCTGAATGCCACGTCGAAGCCGTCGACCGGGGAAGACTGCGCCAGATCGAGCGCCTTGCCGGCGGCGACGCCGCCGAACACGTCGAACAGGACGACGTCGCCCAGCTCCTTGAGGCCGATCAGGTGAGCCAGCGTGCCGCCGATGTTGCCGGCCCCGATGAGCGCGATCTTGCTGCGAGCCATGGATCCCCCGAGGAATGATGCGCGGTCCGTCGCGCGATGCCGGCGCCGTCACGCCGGCCAGGCGGTGTGCTAATCCTTCGGGAATGGCACGACAAGTGGCCCGCTCAGCCCAGGTGCGGCAGGTCCAGGTAGGCCTGGCTCTGCATCTCCTCGAGCCGCGAGGCGGTGCGCTCGAACGCCGTCGCACCCTCGCCGCGCAGGTAGCTCCGGTCCGGCCGGTCGTCCGCCGAGGCGCTCAGCTTGGTCTTGTTCTCGTAAAGGGCGTCGACCAGGACGATGAAGCGCCGCGCCACGTCGAAATTCTCCGGGCCGAGCCGCGGCACGTGGTCGATGATCAGGTTCGCGAACCGCGTCGCCAGCGCCAGGTAGTCGCCGGCGCCCAGCGGCTGGCCGCACAGCCAGTCGAAGTCGCATCGCGCCACCGGCCCGGCCGCCTGCTGCACCGTCAGCCTGCGGCCCGTCACCGTCAGGACCACCGGCTCGACGGCCGCCCCGCCGGAGAGCCGCCGGAACGCCACGTCGAGCTGCTGGTCGGCGCGGTCGTTCGCCGGCACGTGCCAGACCGCGACGCCGCGCAGGCCGCCGCGGCGGTAGTCGCGCGGGCTGTACAGCAGCTGCGTGTCCATCTCGCGCCTGATGCTGGCGATGAACGGCTTGAAGGCGTCGCGTCCCGGCCGGTTCTGGAACAGCTCGTCGGGCACCGTGTTCGAGGTCGCCACCACCACTACGCCGCGCTCGAACAGCGCGTCGAACAGGCGACCGAGGATCATCGCGTCGGTGATGTCGTTGACCTGGAACTCGTCGAAACACAGCAGCCGCGCCTCGTTGGCGATGACGGTGGCGAGCGGCGGGATCGGGTCGGTGAGCTCCGGATGGGCGCGCTTCATCGCGAACAGCTTGGCGTGCACCTCCTGCATGAAGCGGTGGAAGTGGATGCGACGCTTGCGCGGCACCGGCGCCAGCTCGAAGAACAGGTCCATCAGCATCGACTTGCCGCGACCGACGGCGCCCACCAGGTAGACGCCGCGCGGGCGGCAGGCGCGTATCGCGCCGCGCGCGAACAGCCGCCCCAGGCCGCGGCCGCGACGCGCCTCGCAGGCGGGCTGGGTGCGCAACCCCTCGAACAGCAGGTCGAGC
>CAXTOE010000219.1:0-1780 GCA_964245685.1 uncultured Acetobacteraceae bacterium
GCTCGGCGGCTGGCCCGGGATCGAGGGCAGGCGGGCCGGACGCAGCCCGCGCAGCGGCGGGATCGCGGCCAGCAGCGCCCTGGTGTAGGGGTGGCCGGGGGCGGCGAACACCGCCTCGGTCGGGCCGCGCTCGGCGATGGTGCCGGCATACAGCACCAGCGTGCGGTCGCAGGTCTCGGCGACCACCCCCATGTCGTGGGTGATCAGCAGCACCGAGGAGCCGAAATCGCGCCTGAGGTCGCGCAGCAGCTCCAGGATCTGCGCCTGCACCGTCACGTCCAGCGCCGTGGTCGGCTCGTCGGCGATCAGCAGGGCCGGGTTGCAGGACAGCGCCATGGCGATCATCACGCGCTGGCGCATGCCGCCGGAGAGCTGGTGCGGGTAGCGGTCGGCGGCGCGCGTCGGATCGGGCACGCCCATCCGCTCCAGCAGGTCGACGGTGCGCGCGCGCGCCCCGGCGTGGCTCAGGCGCTCGTGGGCGCGGATCTGCTCGTCGATCTGCCAGCCGATCGTGTGCACCGGGGTGAGGGCGGTCATCGGGTCCTGGAAGATCATGGCGATCTCGCGGCCGCGCAGGCGGCGCAGCGCGCGCGGCGGCAGGCCGAGCAGCTCGCGCCCGCGAAAACGCACCGAGCCGGTGACCTGCGCGCCCGGCACGTCGATCAGGCCCATCACCGCGAGGGCGGTCATGCTCTTGCCCGATCCGGATTCGCCGACGATGCCGAGGATCTCGCGCTCGCCGACCGAGAAGCAGAGCTCCTCGACGATGCGCGCCGTGCGGCCGCGGGCGCTGGGCAGCGTGATGGTCAGGTCGGTGATCTCGAGCAGGGGCATGGCTGGCTCAGCGCCCCTCGCGCACGCGCGGGTCGAGGAACAGATAGAGGATGTCGACCAGCGCGTTGGCCAGCACGACGAAGAAGGCGGAGTACATCACGGTGGCCATGATCAGCGGCAGGTCGAGGTTTGACAGCGCCTGGTAGGTCAGCCGGCCGACGCCCTGCAGGCCGAACACCACCTCGGTGAGCAGCGCGCCGCCGCCGACCAGCTGGGCGAAATCGAGCCCGAACAGCGAGACGAAGGTGATCATCGAGGTGCGCAGGCCGTGCCGCAGCAGCACCCGGCTGGCCGACAGGCCCTTGGCCTGCGCGGTGCGCATGAAGTCCTCGCTGTAGGAGGCTACCAGGTCGGCGCGCAGCACCCGGCCATAGATGCCGATGAACAGCACCGCGAGCGTGACCCACGGGATCACCAGCGCCTTGAACCAGCCCCACGGATCCTCGCTCAGCGGCACGTAGCCGAGGCCCGGCACCCAGGAGAACAGCCAGCTGTCATGCAGGCGGCTCTGGGTGAGGAGGTTGATCACCTCGCCGAGCCAGAACACCGGCATGGAGATGCCGATCAGGCCAAGCATCATCAGGCCGCGGTCGATCCAGGAGCCGCGCGTGGCGGTGGCGAGCGTGCCCATGGCGACCGAGGCGAGCACCCAGACGACCGCGGCGCCGACCACCAGCGAGAGGGTGACGGGGGCCGCGCGCATCACCTCCGGCACCACCCGCTCGCCGTGATCGACGAACGAGGTGAGGTCGCGGCTGACGAACAGCTTGTCCATCATCCGCAGGTACTGCACCGGCAGCGACCGGTCGAGCCAGAGCTCGGTGCGGATCTGCGCCAGCACCTGCGGGTCGCCCCGCTCCTCCCCCGCCAGCACCAGAACGGGGTCCCCGGGCATCAGCTGCTGCAGCGCGAACATGTCCTCGACCGAGGGAAGGTCGCCGGCGAG
>CAXTOE010000219.1:1790-5344 GCA_964245685.1 uncultured Acetobacteraceae bacterium
GTACTGCACCGGCAGCGGCCGGTCGAAGCCGTACTCGTGGCGGACGAAGGCGAGCGTCTCGGCCGAGGCGTTGCGTCCGGCGATGCGGGCGGTAGGATCGGAGCCGGGGGTGGCGAAGAACACCGCGAACACCAGCACGCTGATGCCGAACAGCACGAAGACCGTCTGGCCCAGGCGACGGAGGAAGGCGGTCGCCATCACTCGCCCCCCATCATTCGCGTCGCCGGCTGGCGTCGCGCACGTCGAGCGCGTCGCGCAGCCCGTCGCCGAGCAGGTTGAGCGCCAGCACGGTGAGCACGATGGCGAGCCCCGGGGCGAAGGCGACCATCGGGCGGGTGTAGATCAGCCCCTCGCCGTCCTGGATGATGGTGCCCCAGCTCGCCGCCGGCGCCTGCACGCCGATCGAGAGGAAGGAGAGGGCGGACTCCGCCAGCATCGCCAGCGCCATCAGCAGCGGCGCCAGCACGATCAGCGTGCCCGACACGTTGGGCAGGATGTCGCGCAGCAGGATGCGCGAGCGCGACACGCCGAGGCCACGTGCGGCGAGGACGAACTCGCTGTGCCGCAGCGACAGCACGCGGCCGCGGATCGGGCGCGCGGCGTAGGGGACGTAGACCAGCGCGATGATGCAGATCGGCAGCACCAGGTTGTCGGACTCGATGGTGAACGGCCCCAGCCGCAGCCCCTGGCTGATGGTGACGATGGAGAGCGAGATCGCGAACAGGTAGACCGGCACCGCCCACATGATGTCCATCAGTCGCGACAGCACCGCGTCGACGACGCCGCCGAAGAAGCCCGAGACGATGCCCACGACGGCGGCCAGGACGATGCAGATCAGGGTGGCCGCAGCGCTGATCAGCAGCGAGTTGCGGCCGCCATAGAGCAGGCGCGCCATCACGTCGCGACCCTGGCTGTCTGAACCGAGCAGGTAGGCGGATGCGCGCCAGGTCGGTCCGATCGGGGTGAGGCCGAGATGCAGCCGGTTGGCGTTGGGCTGCATCACCGGAACTTCCTGCCCGTGCAGGATCACGGTCGCCGCGACGTCGGCGTCGAACGGATCGGTGTGGGCGAGACGCTGAGCGTAAACTGGTGCCGCGAGGCAGGCGAGCACGATCAGCAGGAGTGCGGCGAGTGCGGTCATCGCCGCACCATCGCGGGCGAGCGTCCGGGCGGCGGTGGCCCAGGGGCCGTTGCCCGCCCTCGCTAGATCGCTCACTGCACCCAGACCTGGGAGAACAGCATGTGGTAGAGCAGCGTGTAGGTGTAGTGGCCGAGCCGCGCGGAGACTAAGTCGACGTATTTGAACTGGATCAGCGGCGCCGCGGCGGCGGTCTGCATGATCTGTCGGCTCACCTGCGACCAGAGTGCCGTGCCCGCCGCCGGATCGGTGGCGGAGATGCGGGCGGCGCGGTCGATGGTGTCCTGGATCGCGCGGTCGCACAGGCCGGAGATGTTGATCGAGGAGTCCGAGCCGGGATGGAAGTTCTCGCAGCCGAACAGGTCGTCGAGGAAGTTCGAGGGTGCCGGGTAGTCGGCGTACCAGTCAGTCAGGCTGATCTGCACCTTGTTGTTGGTGTTCTGGATGTAGGTGAACTCGATCGCGTCGGTCACGAACTTGACCGTGGTGTCGTAGCCGATCTGCCGCAGCGTGTTCTGCAGGTAGATGCCCATCGAGACGTCGATGGCGCGGTTGGGCACGATCAGCGTGACCTTCGCCCCCCTGGTGCCGCTGTGCGCGACCAGCGCGCGGGCGCGGTCGAGGTCGGGCTTCTGCCAGGCCTCGACCGGATGCCCGGCATCGGCGCCTCGGCTGTATGGGCACTGCCCGCTGCGCCCGACGATGCCGGTCGGCACCATCTCGCACAGCGGCTCGGCGACCGCGGGGCCGCCGTAGAAGATCGCCATCGCGGTGCGGTTGACCGCGTAGTTGACCGCCTGGCGCGCCTCGAGCTTGTCGAAGGGTGCGAGGTTGACGTTCATTGGCATGTAGAAGATCGCGAACAGCGGCCGGATGTGCACCCGCCCGGTGTAGTGGTCGCCAAGTTCGCCTAGTCGGTCGAGCGGCTTGTTGTTGAACATCCAGTCATAGTTGCCGTTCTCGACCGCCGTGGTCTGCGCCTCGTCGGTCAAGCCGAAATCGTAGCTTATGCGATCGACATAGCCTTCCGGCTGGGCAAGCGGGTTCCAGGGACGAAAATACGGGTTCCGCTCCAGCGTCATGCCGTGGTTCGGGTCGAAGGCGGTAATCCGATACGGCCCCGTCGCGGCGGCGGGCACGTTGCCGAGGTCCCTGAGCGGGGTGTCGGCCGGCACGATGGAGGCGTGCGGCATGGCGAGCTTGTCGAAGAACTCGCCGTCCGGCTGCACCAGGTGGAAGGTGACGGTGCCGGCACGGTCGTCGGCCTCGACGCCGCCGGCGAGCGTGCAGTGCGACGGATCCTTGAGGCACAGGTTCGCGCCGACGATGCCGCCGTAGAAGCTACCGGCGGTGGGGCTGCCGACCTTGAAGATCCGCCGCATGGTGGCGAGGACGTCGGTCGGCGTCAGTAGCTGGCCGGTGGAGAAGCGGACGCCGGGATACAGGTGGAACACGTAGGTGCGGCCGCCATCTGTCGGCGCCGGCAGCGCGTCGGCGAGATCCGGCACGATGGTAGCGCTGCCGGGACCGTCGACCTTGGCGAAGCTGGTCAGGCCGTCATTGGTGACCGCGAAGACCTGCGCGTTGGTGCTGACATAGTTGATCTGTGGATCCAGCGTGCCGCCGGAGGCGTCGGCGGTCAGGCGCAGCGTGCCGCCGCGATGCTGCGGCTGATACGGCGCGGGCTGCAGCGGCTCGCCGCGTGCCTGCCCGGCCATGCACAGCGCGGCCAGTGCGAGGCACGCGGGCTGCAGGCGCTTCGCGCTGGCCGCGATCAAGAGGCGTCGCGCGGGGGCGGCGTACCGCGCACGAGGTCGCGCGCCTTAGCCGCGATGTCCTCGGCGCTGGCCGCGCCGTCGATGAAGCTGGCGAAGCGGCCCTGCCGATCCATCACGTAGATGATCGAGCTGTGATCCATCGTGTAGTCGCCGCCCTTGGTCGGGTGCCGGGCCGCGTAGACGTGGAACTCGCGCTCGGCGCGGTCGATCTCTGCCGGCGTGCCGGTCAGGCCGGTGATGCGGGTTCCGAACAGCGACGCGTACTGGCCGACCACCGCCGGCGTGTCGCGCGCGGGATCGACGGTGATGAAGATCGGCGCGATCGTGCGGCCCTGGTCGTGCAGAAGATCGAGCGCGTTGGCGATGTTGTTCAGCGCCGTCGGACAGGCGTCCGGGCAGCGCGTGTAGCCGAAATAGATCAGCATCCAGCGGCCGCGGAAATCGGCGTCGGTGACGGTGCGGCCGTCGGCGCCGACCAGGCGGAACGGCCCGCCGACGCTGGCCGAGAGATCCGATGCGCCGGACGGCGTGGGCGAGGGGCGGGTGGCGAGCAACGCGCCGCCGCCGGCGAGCAGGATCGCGAGCGTCGCGAGCGGCGGCGCCAGCCTGCGTATCGACAGCCGCGTTCTCAATGCGCG
>CAXTOE010000220.1:0-980 GCA_964245685.1 uncultured Acetobacteraceae bacterium
GCGCCAGAACAGGTAGGTAGGCGCGGTCATCAGCACCGTCATCTCGGCGCCGAAGCGCTCGACCTGCTCGCACAGCGCCTCCGCGGACTGCGCGAGCAGGTTGCCGTCCAGCATCAGCGTCTCGTGCCCCGCCGCCTGCAGCAGCGCCTGCGCGTAGCCGAGTTCGAGCGGCAGGTGCGGCTCGCGGCAGCCGAAATAGATGCTGCCCTCGAATTGCCACGGCGGATTGACCAGCGCCACCTTCATGCCAGCAGCCTCCGCGCGCGCACCGGGTCCACCGCCGCCGGCTGGCCGAGATCGGCGCGCAACCAGTCCGCCAGGTCGCGCAGGCCCTCGCGCCAGCCGATCCCGGCGCGCCAGCCCAGTGCCTGCTGCAGCCGACGCGTGTCGGCGACGAAATAGGGCTGATCCCCGGCACGCCACGGCTCGTAGCGCAGCTCGAGCGGGGAGCCCAGCACGGCGGCGAGCTCGGTCAGGACGGGCTGCTGGCTGACCGCGTTGGCGGCACCGCCGCCGAGGTTGAAGGCACGCCCGCGCGCATCGTCGATGCCGTCCAGCACGGCGCGGTAGGCGCGCACGGCATCGTCGACGTGCAGCACGTCGCGCACCTGCTTGCCGTCACCGAAGATCGTGATCGGCTCGCGTCGCAGCGCGCGGATCAGGAAGTGCGCGATCCATCCCTGGTCCTCGGTGCCGAACTGTCGCGGGCCGTAGATGCAGCTCATCCGCAGCACCGCGCTGCGCAGCCCATACGACTTCGCGTAGTCGAGCACGTACTGGTCCGCGACTCCCTTCGAGCAGCCATACGGCGTGCAGAAATCCAGCGGCCGCGTCTCGTCGATGCCGAAGCGGCACAATGCCTCGTCGCGCGGCAGGTAGCTGCCACTCGCATCGGAGACCCCGACGTCGGCGAGCTGCCCGTAGACCTTGTTGGTGCTGGCGAACACCACCGGCGCCTCGGGCGCGTGCTGCCGTACCGC
>CAXTOE010000220.1:990-2095 GCA_964245685.1 uncultured Acetobacteraceae bacterium
GTTCAGGGTGCCCTCGGCATTGACCGAAAAATCGTGACGCGGATCGAGCAGGCTCGACGTCACCGCGACCTGGGCCGCCAGGTGGAAGACTGCCGCGGCACCCGTCACCGCCTCGCGCAGCGCGGCTGCGTCGCGGATGTCGGCCAGGACCGGATGCAGCCGCTCGCCATGCCGCACGGTCAGCCACGCCAGATTGCGCTCCACCCCCGGCCGGCTGAGGCTGTCGAACAGCACGACCTCCCGGCCGTCCTGCAGCAGCGACTTCGCGAGGTTGCTGCCGATGAAGCCGGCGCCGCCGAGGATCACCACCGGGGCCGACCGGCACGGCAGCGACGGCGCCGTCAGAACGGCTTGCGTGCCGACGGCCTCGATCCCACCCGTCTCGAGCAGCCGGCGCAGCAGCTTCGGCCGCCCGTCGGCGTCGGTAACGCCGAGATGATAGTGCCGCGCATCGAAGTTCAGGCCTTCCTGAGTCGCCACGTTCGGCGCCAGATCCTGCCAGCCATACCAGTACATGCGCTCGACCGGTGCCGCGAGCGCCTCGCGGAAGCGTTGCACCTGCGTCGCCTCGTCGCGTCGCCAGGTGGAATATCCGGTCTCGGTCAGCCAGATCTGCGCCTGCGGATTATGACGGTTTAGCACCGAGCGCATCTCCGCGACGTGCGCCTCGAAGCCGAGCCAGTTGTTGGCCCTGCTGTCCCAGGTTCCGGGGAAGCCGTGCAGCCCGACCGCCGAGACCGTCGCCAGCACGCCGCGCTGCCCCATCAGCTCGAGCCAGTACGCATCGAACGGGCTGGGACCGGCCAGCACCACGTTCCAGCCGCGCTGCCGTGCCCAATGCGCGGCGCCGCCGACCATCTCGCAGAACAGCAGCCAGTCGTGATCCTCGCGCCAGTCCCAGTCGAGCAGGTTGTTGGGTTCGTTCCACAACTCGATGGAACGGAAATGCATGCCGTACCGGGTCAGCACGGTGTCGATGAAATCGGCATAGTCGGCGAGCCGACGCGGCGCGCCGGAGGAGCGTCCGTTGCGCGACAGAGAGGGCGGCGTGTAGTGCACGCAGGGCAGCAGGTCGAAGGCCTCGCCAAGCATCGGGATCAGCCAG
>CAXTOE010000220.1:2105-5318 GCA_964245685.1 uncultured Acetobacteraceae bacterium
CCTCGCCGCCCGGCGCCTGATGTTCCGCCCACGAAAGGTGGGTGCGCAGGTAGGTGGCGCCGGCCGCCTTCATCCCGACGACCGCCTGGCGCGCGCGCTCGTACTCGCCGATGCGGAACCATTCGACGAAACCGAAAGGACGTGCGGGAGGCGGGCACGCGGCCGAGCCTGTCTCCACCCGCTTCATGCCATCAGCCCGCGCGCCTCGAGCTGCTTCCTGGCGTGCTCGCCGCGATCGGTGGCGTCCGAGCTGCGTATCCAGGCCGCCGCCTCGTCGAGCGTGTCCTCGAGCAGATGCTCCGGGACGAAGCCGAGCAGGGCGCGCGCCTTGCCGATGTCGGCGAAACAATGGCGGATATCGCCGGCGCGCGCCTTGCCGAGCAGGCGCGGCGCCAGCTCGGGCACCTGCATAGCGCCCGCGAGCATCTCCGCGATGTGGCCGATCGTATACGAGCGGCCGCTGCCGATGTTGATGACGTGGCCTGCCGCCTCCGGTCGTTCCATCGCCAGGCGGAACGCGCGCGCGACGTCGCGTACATGCACGAAGTCGCGCTTCTGCCTGCCGTCCTCGAACACCAGCGGCGACTGGCCGTTGAGCAGCCGCGCGCCGAAATTCGCCAGCACGCCGGTATAGGGATTGGACAGCGCCTGGCCCGGCCCGAAGACGTTGAACAGGCGCAGCGCCACCGCCTCCATGCCGTAGGCGCGCGCGACGATGAGGCTGTTGCGTTCCTGGACGAATTTGGTGACGGCGTAGACCGAGGCGAGGTCGACCGGCTTGGTCTCGTCGGTGGGCCGCGGCGACAGCGCGACGCCGTCGCCGTCGGTCGGATCCCAGCACGTGGAGCCTTCCTTCAGCACCCGCCGCACCTGGCCGTCCTCGCTGCCGTCGGGCCGGGCATACATCCCCTCGCCGTAGACGCTCATCGAGGACGCCACCACCAGACGTCGCACCGGCCGCGCCACCAGCCGCTCCAGCAGCACCGCGGTGCCGAGATCGTTCACCCCGACATAACGGGCGATCTCGTACATGCTCTGTCCGACGCCGACCTCGGCGGCGAGGTGGAACACCCCGTCGGTGCCGAGCAGCGCCTCGTCGACCACCTCCGCGTCGCGAATATCGCCGTGGACGAACTCGACCTCGGCGGCGATCTGCGCCGGAAGCTGACGCGCGGCCGGCCCATGCACCTGATCGATCAGGGCATCGAGGATGCGCACGCGGTGGCCGTGCGCCAGCAGGTCCTCACACAGGTAGCGTCCGATGAAGCCCGCGCCACCGGTGATGAGGTACGTCCCTGCCATGCCCGTGCGACCCTCTAGAAGATGATGAAGAGTGATGCCGCACGACGGCAGCCGGCACAAGCTCCCGCCGTGTCATGAAGCGGAGGATGCGGAGGTCGGGGACACGGCCCCGTGGCAGGCGCCGGTCACAACCCGAACCGGCGACGCACGGCGACGGGCCGGCATGTTTCGCGGGTCGAGACGACCCGCACTCGGGGCGCCCGCACTAAGGGCGGGGCGCATCCGCCGGCCGATGCTGACGCGCTACGCTCTGCTGCCGCCTCGGCGAGCGGCCGATGCAGGCGCCTCAGCCGACGTTCTTCACCCGCATGCCGTCCAGCGGCGTGAACCGCCAGGCCACCTCGGTCTCGCCCTTGTGCTGGGCCAGCGTCAGCTCGATGACGCTGCTGCCGTCGTCGCCGCCGCCGCAATTCTCGCACCAGAACTGGATCACCAGGCCGTCACGCCGCATGCTCGGGTTGCCGGAATCCGCCTGTGCCACCAGCTGAACCGTCGTCTTGCCGACCTCGACGCTGGTCTTCAGCACCGTCTCCGCGTCCTCGCTGCGGTCGAAGGCTGCGACGCCGCGATGATGCAGGTAGTTGTTGCCGCAGCGCGGACAGAGCAGGCTCGACCCCTCGCCATGCTGCTTGACGACGATATGGGTATCGGGTCTCAGCGGCTGCTTCTCGATCCCGGTGCGTATCGGAGCCATCGGCTCGCGAAGATGGTTGCCTAAGGTCGTAACGTTCTCGCTCATGATAATGTCGTCCCTGTTCCGTGGAACCTCGACGTGACCACGCCTCGCTGAAAGCCGAGGCGGCGCAGAAAGATCGAGGGCAGCCGGCGCCGAGAGCCTGAATTGTTCGTTACTCTGGCGGACCCGAAAGGATTCGAACCTTCGGCCTTCGCCTTCGGAGGGCGACGCTCTATCCAGCTGAGCTACGGGTCCAGGGTGCCGTGCATAGCCTGATCACCACCCCCTGCCAAGGCCCCGGTCAGGGTGTCACTCCACCCCGTCGCTGCTGTCGGGCACCAGGCTGCCCAGGTTCGCGGGCAGCCACACCGGCACCCTGGCCTGCCAGAAGCGACCCGCCAGCCAGGCGGCCTGCGCCACGTCCGCGCCGGAGGGCAGCGCGCGCCGCGGGTCGTCGATCCAGCTCGCGACGTCGCCGATCACCGCGTCGCGGTCGCGGTCGCGCATCAGCAGGTGGTAGCCCTCCGGATAGAAGGCCCGTCTCGCCTCGGGCGGCAGTCGGTTCCAGGTCGCAGCCATCGCCGACTGCGGCACCAGCTCGTCATGCGCGCCGTAGGCGACCAGCACGGCGCCGTGCAGCTTCGGCGCCGCCGCTGCCGCGCGCGTCATCAGCGAGACCAGGCCGCGCAGCTCGCTGGTGCGCGTACCCTTCAGCGTCAGCGGATCGTACGACAGCCGGTACAGCGCGTCGAGGTTGTCGCTCGCCTGCACGTGCAGCGGCAGCTCGCGCCCGGTGAGCTGCCAGTCCGGCAGCACGGTCGCCGCCGTCCACAGCGAGCCGGTCATCAGCGGGCTCATCTGGTCGCTGCTCCACACCGCCGGCGCCAGCAGCACGTAGCCCGACACCGGCAGTGGATCCGGCTGCGCCGCGAGGCACATCGCCACCGCCCCGCCCATGCTCTCGCCCATGACGTAGAGCGGCGACCCCGGGTTCTCGGCCGCGAGCAGGCGCACCATCGCCGCCGCGTCGTCCACCAGCTGGTCGGTCCCCGGCCAGTGCCCGCGGCCGGGCGCCTCCCCGAAGCCGCGCTGGTCCGGCGCGTAGACCGCGATCCCCTGCCCGACCAGCACCGGTCCGGGCAGCTCCCAGGCGTCGCGGCTGTCGTTGATGCCGTGCAGCGCCAGCACCACGGCGCGCGGCGGTCCCACCGGAAGCCACGCCCGCACCGGGATCC
>CAXTOE010000221.1:0-1062 GCA_964245685.1 uncultured Acetobacteraceae bacterium
GGGCTACGCGGTCCTGCTCGCCTGCCTGCTGGATGCGCGCGCGCGCGAACTCTCGCTCGATTTCGTCGTGGTCGGGCACACCCCGGACGACGAGGCGCTGTTCGAGGCCGGCTGCCTCGACGTCACCGGCGCCTATCGCGAGGAGGAGGCGGTGGCGCTGGTGCGCGCGCAACGCTGCGACCTCGCCTTCCTGCCCTCGATCTGGCCGGAGACCTGGTGCTTCACGCTCGGCGTCGCCTGGCGGGCCGGGCTGGCGGTGGCCGCCTTCGACATCGGCGCGCAGGCGGAACGCATACGCCGCACCGGACGCGGCGCGGTGCTGCCGCTGGGACTTCCGGTCGCCGCCGTCAACGATGCACTGCAGCGCCTGGCCGCGGCTCGGCAGGGCGTCGGACGCGATCCCGCGTCGGCCCGGCCGCCCGCGGCGGCGCTCCCCGGGGATGGCATTCCATCCCGTATGCTGTCATGACGTCGCACGGTCGGCCGCACCCGCCGCGTGCCGCTGGCCTGGCGACCGATGATCCCTACCGAACGGACGGAAACCAACCGATGTCGCAAGCCGGTCCGGCAGCTGCCCAGAAGCTCGTGACGGAGCTGAAGGTTTCCGGTCACCTGATGACGCTCGAGAAGGGATTGTTCTGCGTCTTCCACGCCCCCGGCAGCGCCGGCGCCGACCCGCAGACCGGCCTGCCCGGCGTGCGCATCACCCAGCCGCCGATGCAGGACAGGCACCGCGTCAGCATCAGCAGCTTCGACGAGGATGGCTGGATCGGCGCCGAGGGCAGTGCTGCCCTGGTCCGCGTCAACGAGGGTCCGTCGCAGCTGCTGGTGACGATCTACCAGAACGGCATCGGCCAGCACGAGGCGCCGAAGCTGCAGGTGATGCGGCTGGGCGGCGTGCCCGACACCGCGGCGGCGCTGGCGACCGCGTCGGCATCCTCCGCCGCGATCCCCGCCCCCGCGCCGTCCGATCCTGGGCTGCCGAAGGCGGCGTCCGAGCCCGAGCCCGCCGAGGCGCCGGTCGAGGCCGGCGCGGCGGCGAGCGACGCGGATGGCGCGGCG
>CAXTOE010000221.1:1072-5304 GCA_964245685.1 uncultured Acetobacteraceae bacterium
CTCGGCGACTGGATGGGCGAGCCCGGCAGCCAGAGCTGGATCGAGGGGTTCGCGATCACGACGAACCGCTTCGTGGCGCTGGAGGACATCGAATATCAGGCGGTGCTCGGCAAGGGATGGCTGTCGCCGTGGTCGGAAGGCGGCCAGTACTGCGGCAGCCGCGGCATGGCGCTGCCGATCCTGGGCCTGCGCGTACGCCTGAAGGGGCGCGCCGCGACCACCCACACGCTGCGGGTCAGCGCGAGCTTCACCGACGGCAGCCGGGTCGGCCCGCTCCCGGACAGCGAGACCGCGGAGGCCGAGAGCCTAGCGCCGCTGGAAGCGTTCCGGATCGAGATCCTGCCGCAGGACGCGGCCCTGCCAGCCGCCGCGGAGGACGAGCCCCCGGAGGAGGAGGAGCCCGCGGCGCCTACGCCGGTCGTGGCCAAGCGCGAGCCCACGATGCGTCCGGCACCCAAGGCCGCCGCCAAGCCGGTCACGCCGCGCAAGCCGGGACGGCCGGCGCGACGCTGAGGCGGCCCCCGCCTGCTCCTCTGTCGGGGTCCACGCCTTGCGCTATCTGTTCGTCCACCAGAACTTCCCGGGCCAGTTCCTGCACCTGGTCCGACACCTCACGCGGCAGAACGCGCACGAGATCGTCTTCATCAGCGAGCCGAACCAGAACG
This sequence comes from uncultured Acetobacteraceae bacterium, assembly GCA_964245685.1. Classification (GTDB taxonomy): domain Bacteria; phylum Pseudomonadota; class Alphaproteobacteria; order Acetobacterales; family Acetobacteraceae; genus Lichenicoccus. Next base: position 1,738 of record CAXTOE010000221.1, read on the forward strand.
CGATCCCGGGCGTGCGTCGGGTCTCCTACCGCATGACCCGCGGCGCCTGCCCCGAGACCTACCAGGTGGCCCAGGAGTTCGAGGTGGCGACGCTTCGCGCCGAGCTGGTGGCGTCCACCGCCCGCACGCTGAAGCAGCTGGGCTTCACGCCCGACATCATCATCGGCCATCACGGCTGGGGCGAGCTGCTCAACCTGCGCGACGTGTTCCCCGACACGCCGCTGCTCGGCTATCTCGAGTTCTTCTACCATACCGACAGCTTCGACGTCGGCTTCGACCCCGAATTCCCCAACGACCCCTCGATGTTCCCGCGCGTGCGCGCCAAGAACGCGGTCAACCTGCTGGCGCTGACCAACGGCGGCATCGGCCAGACGCCGACCCTGTTCCAGCGCTCGACCTATCCGGGCTGGGCGCACGGGCAGATCTCGGTGCTGTCGGAGGGCGTCGACCTCGACGTCTGCGCGCCCGACCCGCACGCCTCGGAGCAGGATTTCCTGCTCGGCGCGGTGCGCGTGGCACCCGGCGAGAAGCTGGTGACCTACGTCTCGCGCGACCTGGAGCCGTACCGGGGTTTCCACGTCTTCATGCGCGCGCTGCCGCGCATCCTGCAGGCACGGCCCGACGCGCGCATCATCCTGGTCGGCGGCGACGGCGTCAGCTACGGCGCCCGCCTCGCCGAGGGCACCTGGCGCGAGCACATGCTGCGCGAGGTGGGGGCGAGCCTGGACCTCTCGCGCGTGCACTTCGTCGGCAAGCTCGACTATGCCAGCTATGCCGGGCTGCTGAAGCGCTCGGACACGCACGTGTACCTGACCTATCCGTTCGTCGCCTCCTGGTCGCTGCGCGAGGCGATGGCGAGCGGCTGCGCCATCGTCGGCAGCCGCACCGCGCCGGTGGAGGAGTTCGTGCGCGACGGCAAGACGGGGCTGCTCACGCCGTTCCACGACCCGGGCCGCCTCGCCGACAGCGTGCTGGAGATGCTGGAGAACCGTAGCTTGTCGACCAGATTGCGACGCGCGGTGCGACGCGAGGCGGTGCGCACCCTGGCGATGGAGGACTACCTGGCCCGCTACGAGGCGCTGATCGGGCGCATGGTCGGCTAGCCGCTACCGCGCGCGGTTCACTTCTGCCCCGCCGCCAGAGCCGCGCGTATCACGTCGCCCGCCTCCTCGCGGCCTGCCCAGCCGGTCACCTTCACCCACTTGCCGGGCTCGAGATCCTTGTAGCGGGTGAAGAAGTGCTCGATCGACTGGCGGACGATCGGGGCCAAGTCGTCGATGCCGTGCACCGCGGTGTAGAGCGGGTGGATCTTGTCGTGCGGCACGCAGATGATCTTCTCGTCCTGGCCGCTCTCGTCCTCCATCTGCAGCATGCCGATCGGACGGGCGCGGATGACGCTGCCGGGGACGACCTGCGCGGGCGTCAGCACCAGGGCGTCCGTCGCGTCCCCATCCGCGGCCAGCGTGCCGGGGATGAAGCCGTACGCCGCCGGATAGGCCATCGGCGTGAACAGGAAGCGGTCGACCACCACCGCGCCGCTCTCCTTGTCCACCTCGTACTTCACCGCCGAGCCCTGCGGGATCTCGATGACCACGTTGATGTCCCACGGCACGTCGCGGCCGGGGCTGATCTTCGAGACGTCCATGTGCGCTCTCCTGGTTCGCCGCCGGAAGCTATCGACAGCCCGAAACCTTGCCAAGTGCGGGTCGATGCGCGATCTGAGGGGCGGCTTGTGCGCCCGTAGCTCAATGGTTAGAGCGGGCCGCTCATAACGGCTTGGTTGCGGGTTCGAGTCCTGCCGGGCGCATGCTCGCTTTCCGGATCCCGGATCCGGCCCCACTTCGTCAGGAGCCAGTCATGGCAGCCTACCAGTACGTCTACGTGATCAAGGACCTGACCAAGGCCTATCCCGGCGGACGCGAGGTGTTCAAGGGCATCACGCTCTCCTTCCTGCCCGGGGTCAAGATCGGCGTGCTGGGCGTCAACGGTGCCGGCAAGTCGACGCTGCTGAAGATCATGGCCGGCATCGAGACCGAGTACGGCGGCGAGGCCTGGGCCGCCGAAGGGGTGCGCATCGGCTATCTCGAGCAGGAGCCCAAGCTCGACGCCAGCCTCACCGTCGGCGAGAACGTGGCCCTCGCGTTCGGGCCGCTGATGCGGGCGGTGGAGCGCTTCAACGCCATCTCGATGCAGTTCGGCGAGCCGATGGACGACGCACAGATGGACACGCTGCTCGCCGAGCAGGCCACCCTGCAGGAGCAGATCGAGGCCGGCGACGGCTGGGAGCTCGACCGCAAGATCGAGATCGCGCTCGACGCGCTCGGCTGCCCGCCGGCGGAGGCCGACGTCGAGAAGCTCTCCGGCGGCGAGCGCCGCCGGGTGGCGCTGTGCCGGCTGCTTCTGGAGAAGCCCGACATCCTGCTGCTCGACGAGCCGACCAACCATCTCGACGCCGAGAGCGTTGCCTGGCTGGAGCGCACGCTGCGCGACTATGCCGGCACGGTGATGGTGATCACCCACGACCGCTACTTCCTCGACAACGTCACCAACTGGATCCTCGAGATCGAGCGCGGCCGCGGCTACCCGTTCGAGGGCAACTACTCGTCCTGGCTGACGCAGAAGCGCCGCCGCCTGCAGCAGGAGGAGAAGGAGGAGAGCGCGCGCAGCCGTGCGCTCGCCGCCGAGCAGGAGTGGATCGGCTCCAGCCCGCGCGCGCGCCAGGCCAAGAACAAGGCACGCATCGCCAACTACGAGAAGATGCTGGCCGCCAATGCCGACCGCGCCGGCGGCACCGCCGACATCGTCATCACCCCGGGACCCCGTCTCGGCGGCACGGTGATCGAGGCCGAGCAGCTGCGCAAGGCGTTCGGCAACCGGCTGCTGATCGACGACCTCGACTTCAAGCTGCCTCCCGGCGGCATCGTCGGCGTGATCGGGCCGAACGGTGCGGGCAAGTCCACCCTGTTCAAGATGATCCTCGGCCAGGAGCGGCCGGACGGCGGCTCGCTCAAGATCGGCGAGACGGTCAAGCTCGGCTATGTCGACCAGTCGCGCGACACGCTGGACGCGGACAAGAACGTCTGGGAGGAGATCTCCGGCGGCACCGACGTGATCTATCTCGGCAAGCGCGCGGTGCCGTCGCGCGCCTATGTCGGCGCCTTCAACTTCAAGGGATCGGACCAGCAGAAGAAGGTCGGCATCCTGTCGGGCGGCGAGCGCAACCGGGTGCACCTGGCCAAGATGCTCAGGCGCGAGAGCAACGTCATCCTGCTCGACGAGCCGACCAACGACCTCGACGTCGACACGCTGCGCGCGCTCGAGGAGGCGCTCGGCGAGTTCGCCGGATGCGCGGTGATCATCTCGCACGACCGCTGGTTCCTCGACCGGCTGGCGACGCACATCCTCGCCTTCGAGGGCGACAGCCACGTCGAGTGGTTCGAGGGTAACTTCCAGGCCTACGAAGAGGACAAGCGACGTCGACTCGGCGCCGAGAGCACCGAGCCGCATCGCATCAAATACCGCCCACTCGCCCGGTAACTCTGCTGGGCCGGTGGTTCCCTCCTGGAC
>CAXTOE010000222.1:0-5267 GCA_964245685.1 uncultured Acetobacteraceae bacterium
GCCGCCGGTGCCGGCGCAGCCGGCGGCTGCCGAGTACACCGCGCCGGCGCGCGCGAAGTAGCCGCCGGGGCTCAGAAGCCAGCCACCGCGTGCGGCGCGTAGCCGGCCTCCAGCCGCCGGATCTCCTCGGCATCGAGCCGCAGCGTCAGCGCCGCGAGCGCGTCCTTCAGGTGGTGCGGCTTGGAGGCACCGATTATCGGCGCGGTGACGCCGGGCTTGGCCAGCAGCCAGGCCAGCGCCACTGCCGCGCGCGAGGTGCCGCGCGCCTCGGCCACCTGGCCCACCGCGTCGATCACACGGGCGTCCGCCTCCGCGGTGTGGTCGTACAGGGTGCGGGAGAACTTGTCGGTGCGGGCGCGGTCGGTGCTGCCCTCGGCGGATGGCGGCCGGGCGAGCTTGCCGCGCGCCAGCGGGCTCCACGGGATCACGCCCACGCCCTCCTCCTGGCACAGCCCGAGCATCTCGCGCTCCTCCTCGCGATATAGCAGGTTGAGATGGTTCTGCATCGAGACGAAGCGGGTCCAGCCGTGCCGCTCGGCCAGGTAGAGCGACTTGCAGAATTGCCAGGCGAACATCGAGGAGGCGCCGATATAGCGCGCCTTGCCGGCCTTCACCACGTCGTGCAGCGCCTCCAGGGTCTCCTCGATCGGCGTGTGCGGGTCGAAGCGGTGGATCTGGTACAGGTCGACATGGTCCATGCCCAGCCGGCGCAGGCTGTGGTCGATCTCGCTCAGGATCGCGCGTCGCGACAGGCCGCCGCCGTTGGCGTGCTCGGCCATCTTGCCGTGCACCTTGGTGGCGACCACGACCTCGTCGCGCCGGGCGTAGTCGCGCAGCGCGCGGCCGAGGATCTCCTCGCTGGAGCCGGCGGAGTAGACGTTGGCGGTGTCGAAGAAGTTGATCCCCGCCTCCAGCGCCTCGCGGATGAACGGGCGGCTGGCCTCCTCGCCCAGCGTCCACTCGTGCGGACCGCGATCGGGCTCGCCGTAGGTCATGCAGCCGAGGCATAGGCGCGAGACCTTCAGGCCGCTGCGGCCGAGTCTGGTGGTTTCCATGTCGTTGCTCCGTCAGGTGCGGGACGCGGCGATCAGTCCCTTCATGTGGCGGACAACGTGCGGCAGGCCGTGCAGGATCGCCTCGCCGATCAGGAAGTGACCGATATTGAGCTCGGCGAGCTGCGCGATCGCCGCGACCGCGCCGACATTGTCGTAATCGAGCCCGTGCCCGGCATGCACCTCGAGCCCGTGTGCTGCGGCCAGCGCGGCGGCGTCGTGCAGGCGGGGCAGCTCAGATGCCGGCGCCGCGGCGTAGCGCCCGGTGTGCAGCTCGACCACCTGCGCGCCGAGCCGGGCGGAGGCCTCGATCTGCAGCGGCTCCGGGTCGATGAACAGCGAGACGCGTATGCCGCGCGCGCGCAGACGGACGATGATCGCGCCCAGCACGGCACCGCCGCCCGCGGCGTCGAGGCCGCCCTCGGTGGTGACCTCGGCCCGCCGCTCCGGGACGATGCAGCAGGCGTGCGGCGCCAGTGCGACGGCGATCGCCGTCATCTCCTCGGTCGCCGCCATCTCCAGGTTGACCGGGGCCGCGATGCCGGCGGCGATGCGGCGCAGGTCGTCGTCGCGTATGTGGCGGCGATCCTCGCGCAGGTGCAGCGTGATGCCGTCCGCACCGGCGGCGATCGCGGCCTGCGCGGCGCGCAGCGGGTCGGGATGGGTGCCGCCGCGCGCGTTGCGCACCGTCGCCACGTGGTCGATGTTGACGCCGAGGCGAGGGATCGGGGGGGTCATGCGGCACTCCGGTTACGGGCGATCCGGTCCGCCAGGCGGATCGCCTCGATCAGGCTGGTCGGATCGGCCTTGCCGCGTCCGGCGATGTCGAACGCGGTGCCGTGGTCGGGCGAGGTGCGCACGATCGGCAGTCCCAGCGTCACGTTGACGCCGTGCGCCATGTCGAGCGTCTTCAGCGGGATCAGCGCCTGGTCGTGGTACATGCAGATCGCCGCGTCGTAGCGCGCGCGCGCGCGCGACGTGAACATGGTGTCGGGCGGCATCGGGCCGATCAGCGTGATGCCCTCGTCGCGCAGGATACGCATCGCGGGCGCGATCAGGGTGGCCTCCTCGTCGCCCATCAGGCCCTCCTCGCCGGCCTCAACCCGCACGCCGGCGATCGCCAGGCGCGGGGCAGCGAGGCCGAAATCGCGACGCAGCGCCGCGTGCGCCGCGCGCGCGACGCGGACGATCGACGCGGCATCGAGGCGATCGATCGCCTGTCGCAGCGAGAGATGCACCGTCACCGGCACGACGCGCAGCGACGGTCCCGCCAGCATCATCACCTCGCTCCCGGGCGTGCCGACCAGTGCGCCCAGATATTCGGTGTGACCAGGATAGGCGAAGCCGGCGCGCTGCAGCACCGCCTTGCTGATCGGGTTGGTGACGAGGCCGCGCACCGCGCCGATCAGCGCCAGGCCGGCGGCGCGGGCGATGCTGGCGGTGATCGCCGTCGCATTGGCCGGATCCGGACGTCCCGGCGCGGCGGGAGCGTCGAGGCTCAGCGGCAGCAGCGGCAGGGCGTGCGGGAACACTCCGGCAGCGCCGGCGGGATCCGACAGGATCTCGATCGGCAGTCCCTCGCCGCCGGGCTGAGCACGCAGCCATGCCGCGTCGGCGAGCAGCAGGAAGGCCGGCCCCGCCTCACGCAGCGCGCGCCACGCCTTGATCGTGATCTCGCCGCCTACCCCGGCGGGATCGCCCATCGTCAGCGCCAGCATCACGTCCTCCGCCCCGCCGCGCCTGCTGCGTGATCGCCAGCGCGGCCACGGCATAGTACCAAAGCATCAGGGCGCCGAAACCGTTGCCGAGCGCCGGGGAGAGGTTGGGATACACATGGCGGAAGGCGAGCGCCACCGCGGCATCGGCCAGCATCCCGGGGAGGATCAGGCCGAGCGCCACCGCGTCCGCGTCTTCGGCGTCGGCGCTGATGCGCAGCCGCAGCCGCGGGCCGAGCAGCGCCATCGCCGCGCCGCCCACCAGGAAGTCGGCAAGCCGGAACGCCGGGTCGGGGCGCAGCACCCACTGCCCGGCGAGCCGTATCGCGACGGTGGCGACGAGCCAGAGTGCCCCGCCCAGCAGGATCGCGCGTCCGAAAGGTCCGGTCATTCGACGGTCTCCCTCATGACATGTAACTTCCATTACATGAGGACGTAACAGGAATTACATGTCAAGCGGCGATGTTCATGACGCACGGGCCCGAGCGCTGGCCGCCTGCGTCGAGGCCACCCTCGCGGCCGGCGGCCGGGCGCTCAGCCTGCAGGCCCTGGCCCGCATGACCGGGGTGTCGGCGCGCATGCTGGTGCATCATTTCGGCAGCAAGGCCGCCCTGGACCGCGCCGTCATCGAGACGGTAGAGGCCAGGATGCGCGACGACGCGATGGCGATGCTGGCGCGCAGCGGCGGCGCGCTCGACGCGGACGCGATCATGCAGAGCTTCCGCGAGCCGGCGCGGCGGGCGACGCGCACCCTGTTCCGCACGCTGCTCGCACGCGGCCTCGGCGGCGATGCGACCGCGATCGCGGTGCTGCGGGGCGAGCGGGAGCGTTGGCTGGCCCTGTTCCGCCAGATGCTCGGCGACGACGCGTCGGCCGGACGGCTGATGGCCCTGGTGCTGGGGGCGACGCTGGAGGCGATCTTCGCCGATCTCGATGAAGAGGGCGCCGCCGGCGATCCGCCGCCGGCGACGCGTTGACCGCGATGGCGAGGACGAACGATCCGAGGCGACCCTGCGTCATCGCTCGCCGCGTGGGCGTCTGCGTGCGGCGCAGACGGTCCTGTTCGGCAATCAGGATCCCGGCTGTGCGGACGCCACCGCCCCGATGCTCGGTTTGACGACCGGTGCCATGTCGAGCTTCACCTCGGAGGGATAGCTGTAGTTGGCGCCGCTGGCGGCATCGACGACGAAGCCCACGGCGCCGCCCAGCAGGAGGTTGCCGAACGTCGTGCCTCCGAACGAGGCGGTCTGCGAGGTGGTGGCGGGGCGGAACCCATCTCGTTCGCAGGTGACGGTCAGGTCGTTCTTGCTCTTGTCGATGCGCACGGTGCCGGGCGTGGGGTTTACCACGCCGAGAACGTTGCCGGCCCTGCTGACGGTGCATTGCGCGCCTGCCGCGTTGTCTCAACCGGTGCGCCCGCGCGGCACCTGATCACGAAGCTCTTAAGATCGGATGAAGAAGCTGCTTGCGATGCCGGTCTTGTTTTAGTCTCACAACGTCATCATCGGGGAGGCCGTGCCGATCTCGCGCGCGGTTTCACGCGAAAAGGTGACGCCGCGATGTTGAGGGTGCGGTCGCCGGCGCCTTCAGGATGCGTGCGACGCGGTTCGTTTCAGGCGCGCCGATGCTGCATGAGCACGGCAAGATCGGCGCAGCGCAGCACCCCCTCCGTCGCACCATCGAACAGGTGCTCGCGCAGACGGCCGCGGCCGTAGCTCCCCATGACGAGCAGGTCGGCGCCGGCTTCGTGCGCCATCGACACCAGCTGCGCACCGACGTCGCCGTCCTGCCGGATGGGTGCCGTCGCCACCTCGAACGACCGGCCTGCAAACGCCTGCGCCGGACCCGCATCCTCCGCCGCATCGCCGATACGGAGCACCACCACCCGTTCCGCTGCGGACAACAGCGGTGCGGCCGTCCGGATCGTTGCACGAAGATGGGCGTCGTCCCGCCAGGCCACGGCGACGATGCGCCCGAACGGAACGGCAAGGCCGGTCGGAACCAGCAGCACCGGACGTCCGGCACGGATCAGTGCGGCATGGATCCGGCGCCGCGCGGTCGCGTCGCCGGGCCGCTGTTCCAGCAGCAGCAGGTGCGCGCTGCGCCCGTGCTCGGCGACCGCCAGCGCGCCGTCACCGCGGACCTCGATCCAGCGCGCCTCGTATCCCTCGGCACGCTGCGTCGACACCCAGCGGTCGAGGGTCCCGCGCATCCCTCCCACCCAGTCGCGCCGTCGCTCCGAGATCGCCTGCCGGCGCTCCCGGGTCAGCACCTCCTCGGTCGACTGCAGGTCGGCAAGGACGGGTCCATCGATGGCGAGCGCGGTTGTTCGACCGCCGTCTGCCGCCATCAGCTGCCGCGCGACCGCCAGCATGCCCGGCACCGCATCCGGTCGATGCAGTGCCACCACCGTGCTGCGGCTCATCGTGCCGGGCGTCGCGTCGACGATCGCGGCCAGGTGCGAGGTGCGCAGCGCGAGTGCGAGGGCGTAGCCGGCGGA
>CAXTOE010000223.1:0-5266 GCA_964245685.1 uncultured Acetobacteraceae bacterium
AGCGGTGGGTCGAGACCCACAGCGAGCGGCGCCGCGTCGCGAGCGGGATCGGCGTCAGGGGCGAGCCGAGCTCGATCCGCGACGGGTTCGCCGGGTAGCGCACCCCGTGCAGGACGAGGCGCGGCGGGATCGCCATGGTCTGGTTGTAGAGCGACACCATGTCGTAGCCGCCGTACTTGGCCATCGCCGGCACGCCGGCCTCGAAGCCGCCGTTCACGCCGGCCCGGCTCGAGGTTAGCGGCCGCTCCGTGGTCACCAGCGAGAGCAGGGTGCCGGTGTCGTAATAGCCGTAGGGCGCGCCCCTGATGGTGAGCGAGCCGCCGCCGTTGGTCTCCGTCCCGTCGGCGAGGCCGCCATACAGGCCGCCGATGGAGAGGCTGTCCGGCGAGGTGTACGGGTCGCCGCGTCCCTGCGGTGCTGCCGGGAAGGCGGAGATGCGCGGGCTGCCGCCCTCGCGCGCGGCATGCGGATCGACCACCGCAGGTGCCGGGTTCACGACGAAGCCGTCCGAGGCGGTCGCGGCAGGCGCCTGCGCGCCGGCGCCTGCGGGCACGATCAGGCCGAGCGGCCCCGCTGCCAGCAGGATCGCGAGCGCACGCCTCATCCGCGCGCCCAGGCGGCGCTGGTGGACCCGCTCGTGGGCCCACTCTGGCGCATCAGCCGATGCCGGCGAGGCGCAGGAACTTCAGGCTGGTCTCGTCGAGCTCCTTCATGCTCGGGCTCTCGCGCACCGCCGCCTTCACGTCCTCGAGCCTGGTGCGGTAGGCGGAGCGCACCAGCGCCGCCGCCGACGCGACCTGAGGAAGCGACAGCAGCGTGCTCAGCTCGTGGTCGAGCTTCGCGCGATAGGCGAGCATGCCGTTGACGAATGGCTGTTCCGGCGCGTCGCTCTGCCTCATGAAGTTCTTGATCCAGTCATTGTTCAGCGACTTGATCGAGATCCCAGTGGCCATCGGATGATCGCCGCGGTTACGCGAACTCTTCCACAGCCACTCCTCGGCGGATTTGAAGAAATAGTGGTAGATGCAGATGTTCTCGGCATTGAAGTTGTCGGCGAAGCCTGCATCGGCGTGGAACCCGGTCGGGTTGTTGCGGTAGGCGTGCAGGTCGCCGGTCGAGAGACGATATACGTAGGCGCTGCGCTCGTCCGTCACCGGGGTGTGCGAGCGCGAGCTCAGCATCAGCCTCGGCCGGAAGATCGTCTTGATCAGCCTGTAGCCGTCGCCGATCAGGGCGATGTCGACCAGGCGGGTGTTGCGACGGGTCATCAGCTCGTCGAGGCAGCCGATCTCGTCGTTGGAGCCGATGAACTTCCAGTTCATCGCGATCGCGTCGACCTCGCGCCTAGTATGCCAGCGCAGGAACTCCGTGATCGCGGTAAACCGTACCGGGTTCGGGACGAGGAACTCATCGGCATCGAGCACGAGCGCCCACTCGAAGTCGAGAATGTCGGGCAGCATGCCGAAGGCGTGGCCGTACGCCTTGTCCTGCGCCGGCACGCCGGGGCTGATCTCGCTGTTGATCCAGGTGATGATCCCGGCATTCGCCAGCGTGGCGAGCAGCTCGTCGGATCGGTCGTCGTTGTTGTTGCTGTAGACGTAGAACCATTCGAAGCCGATCGACCGGTGATGCGCGATCCACTCGAGCAGGTAGATGCCTTCGTTGCGCGCCGACATGACCATGCAGGCGCCGCGGCGCGGCGTCACCGCGCGGCGCGCCATCGCGTTGCAGGCGTGCGACAGCGAGACGAACTGTCCGTTGCGGCCCTCGATCGCCAGGCGGTCGAACTCCGCGCCGATGGTGGTCCGGACCGTGGACCCCGCAGCCGCTGCAGCGCCGTCGCGGGCGAAGGCGCTGCGGGCCTTCAGCCAGGCGGCGAGTGCGGTGATCGCCTTGGTCGCCCAGAAATTCTCCGGGTCGTGATCGATGAGACGCGACAGCAGCGCCGGCCGGTTCAGGAAGCTCTCCGACAGGGCGGAGATCTCGGCGATGCCGAGCAGGGGCAGCAGCCCGTTCAGCGCGGCGGCGGCGTAGCGACTTTCCGAGGCCAGGATGAAGTCGATGAGCGCGTCCACGACGAGCCCGTGCCTGATCAGATCGTCCATCGCGGCGGCCACGCCGGCGGCCGGCTCGGCGACCTGATCGGGTGCCAGCGGCCGGAGAGAGAAATACTCCCACTCCTTGGCCTGGTCGCGGCTGGCGGTGACCGCGGCCAGGCTCCCCGGCTTGCCGATCGGAGGCGCGCTCAGGTAGCGGCCGTGCAGCGGATCGTGGATGGTCGTGCGGTCCTGTGCCGCGGCGCGCGTGACATGCAGCGGAAGCACCATGTTGCGAAAGCTGCTGAACTGCAGCGTGATCGGCAGCACGTGCGGCGCATTGACGACGAGGAACAGCAGGTCGGTCCGGTGCGGCAGCACGAAGCCGACGACCGGAAGGTGTTCCGGCTCGGAGGAGGCGTCGGGCGCGCAGATCAACAGGCCCGACTTCGGCTGGGCACGAATCTCGGTCCCGTGAAATGAAGAGATGCCGAAATATTCAGTCATGGTTCCTCATCGCAGTTCATTCGCCCGGATGACGACGCGCCGAGGAGAGGATCGCCGGACCGACCGCTTCATGCTGACACGATCGCCGCTGAATCGCCAACTCTGCAAGCCATCTCCGCCATGAGCGTCGTCGCGATCCCGAGCCGAGCTCGGGAGTCGCGAAGCATCCGCCGGTGATGGCCGTCGCCGAACCGATCCACAGGCATAACAATCACGTGATGCCGTCCGGTTCGCCGAGGGCGTCGCGGGCTTCTAGGCGTCGCCGGCCTGCGGCACATTGCGAGGCCCGCGTTCGCCTGCCGCGGCCGCCGCGAGTGGAGGATCCGCCATGCTGCCGCCGTCCGAGATCGCCCGTCATCCGTCCGACGCAGAGGCTCGCGGCGGCGGGCGGCTGGCGACGCTGTCGCGCATCGCCACCAGCCGTCCCGTCGCCATGGGGGCCGGAGGCAATGCCAGCCTGAACGGCGGCACCTACAGCTTCGCCGAGCTGTGGAGCAGCGAGAGCGAGTTCGACTTCGTCCGGCTGATCTACGCCAACGCCCAGGGAGGCGCCAAAGCCCAGGGAGGCGCCAAAGCCCAGGGAGGCGCCAAAGTCCCGGAAGGCTCGAGCTTCGCCATCGCGGCCGCGAGCATCGCGCCGACGGCGACCACCGCGCTGCGCGACCAGCCGACGGATCGCGACGGTGCGGTGTTGCCCTACAGCCGCGTCACCTTCGGCAACGGCGGCGCCGACCTGCCGATCCACGACCAGATCATGGCCTCGCTGTACGCAGCACCGGCCACGGTGACGGCGCTGGCGATGCCGCCGCTGCCCGGCGTCGCCGACGGGTTCAAGCCCTGGACGCCGCAGCTCGTCTTCTCGGACTGGATGGCGCTGACCAGCACCGGGCGGGCGGATGCCGGACCCGGGCGGCTGCTCTCGATCCGCACCCTGATCACGAGCGGCCAGAACCTGGTCGGGATCAACACGCGTAGCTGGGACGGCGCCGATGCGTCCGATCCGGCCTCCGTCACCGGCCGCTCCTACACCAAGGGGTTCGGTGCCGGCGATCTGGTCACGAATTCGCCGAGCTTCGGCGCGGAGCAGTTCCTCGGCTACGGCATCGGCCTCGTCTACGGCGTGCAGTTCCAGTCCCGTATCCCGACCGCGACGGTGCAGGCGGTCGGCGACAGCATCCTCCAGGGGGTTGGCTTCCGGTCCGGGCCGGCGATCCGCGACCATACCGGCGCCGCGACCCTGTGCTGTGCCGCGGCATCGTCGCCGGCGCGTCCGGTGTCGCTGCTGCAGTCCGCCTCCGGCGGGGCGCCGTCGCTGAACTTCTACCAGTCGGCGGTGAACGACCTGAGGCACGCCGACGTGGCGGTGGCGCTGATCCAGACCTGGTCGGGCAACGACGTCTCGTCCTCCTCCACGCCCGCGCAATCGGTCGCGGCGGCGGACGCCGCCTGGGGTCGGGCGATGAACTACGGCGAGCTGGTGCGTCGGCGTGGCGGCGTGCCGATCTTCCTCTCTGCGGTGCCGCAGGCCACCAAGATGGGCTCTCCCGGCGCGGAAGCCGCGAGGCTGTCCTCGGCCCGGCGATGCGACGAGATCGCCTCGCAGGGCGAGTTCGTGCTCGACCTGAACCGGCTGCTGGGCGACGGGGCGGCGATCGCCAACTACCAGTCGCGCTGGCAGTCGCTCGACAACACCCATCCGGGCACGCCGGCGCACGAGGCGATGGCGGAGGCACTGGTGCCGATGATCCGACGCATCGTCGGATCCTGAGCCGGATCGCGATGACGGCCGGATGCGGCGTGGCGCGCCCTACTGGACTCGAACCAGTGACCCATAGCTTAGAAGGCTATTGCTCTATCCAACTGAGCTAAGGGCGCGCGGACGCCAGGCCTGGACGCTCAGTGCGTCCAGTTCTGCCGGCGGTCGAAGCGGAAATTATCGGCGTAGGCCTTGGGTTTGCGTATGCGCGGCACCGGCAGCTCCAGGTCGTAGGCGATCCCCTCGCGCTCGGCGTAGGCGATCGCCTCCTCGCGTGCCGCGAACCGCAGCCGCAACTGGCTCTGGGTGTCGCCGCTGCCGGTCCAACCCATCAGCGGGTCGGTCCGACGCGGCAGCGACTGGCCGTATTCCAGGATCCAGTCGTGCATGTTGGCCTGGCCGGACTGCGCCGCCGCCTTGGGCTCCCTGAAGATCCGGGCCCGCAGGCCCTGCTTGTCCGCCATGCTCGCCTGCTTCCCCTCCGACCTGGTCGGGGCGGCCGGACTCGAACCGGCGGCCTCGTGTACCCAAAACACGCGCGCTACCAGGCTGCGCCACGCCCCGCACCGCCGCGGAAGCTATGGAAGCCATCCGCTCCTGGCAAGCGGCTGCCGCATCAACGCAGCAGGGCGGCGCGAAGGTTGCCCCCATGCGACGCCAGCAGCGCCAGGGCGGCCTCCGCGTCGAGCCCGCGCGCCGCGACCAGGATCGCCGGCTTGACCCGCATCGCGCAGGCCGCGAGTGCGGCCCGCGCCGTCTCCGGCGGGCACGAGGCCAGCTCGCAGACCATCTCCAGCGCGCGGCGGCGCAGCTTCTCGTTGCCGGCACGCAGCTCCACCATGCGGCCGGCATGCACGCGGCCGAGCCCGATCATGATCGCCGGCGAGAGCAGGTTGAGCACGACCTTCTGCGCGGTGCCGGCACCGAGCCGGGTGGAGCCGGCGATCGGCTCGGCGCCGGTCTCGAC
>CAXTOE010000224.1:0-5258 GCA_964245685.1 uncultured Acetobacteraceae bacterium
TGTTGTACTGGCCCTCGCTGGTCAGCTTCATGATCTGGTGCGCGACCGGGCCGCGTCCGGCGCTGCCGGGAAGGTGCTCCTCGTAGCGGCGGCCCTGCATGCGGGTGCCGTTCTCGTCCGATGCCACGGTGTCGCCGAGATCGTCGCGCGGCACCAGCGTGCCGTTGACGTAGAGCTCGCCGCCCTGCATCCGCACGTGGTCGCCGGGCAGCCCGACGATGCGCTTGATGTAGTCGATCGAGGTGTCCTGGGTGAAGCGGAACACCGCCACGTCGCCGCGATGCGGCAGGTGGCCGAACACGCGGCCGTCGAACAGGTCGGGCGAGAGCGGCAGCGAGAAGCGCGAGTAGCCGTACTCGTACTTGGCGACGAACAGGTAGTCACCGACCAGCAGCGTCGGGATCATCGAGCCGGACGGTATGTTGAAGGATTCGAACAGGAAGGTGCGCACCACGATCGCGATCAGGCCGGCATAGACCAGGGTGCGCAGCAGCTCCCAGGCGCCGGAGCGCGCCCCCGCCTTGCCGCGTGCCTTCGCCGCCCGCTTGCTGTCGGAGGACTTGCCGATCGTCATGGCTCGCGTCGTGTCATCGTGCTGGCATCCGCATGGACCGGTCGCGATGCCGAAGCTGGGCCGCCGAACCGGGATCGGGCTGCGGGAGGTCCGCAGCGCCGGCGGATCAAGCCGACCGGGGGATGGCGTGTCAAGCGCGGGCTCAGGTGATCGCCCGTCCGTCCGGCAGAGCGGTGATGATCACCTGGGCGAAGGCGTAGGGATGCTCGTCGCTGATGCTGACCAGCAGCGCGGGATGCATCGCGGGCGGCATCAGGGCGCGCAGGCGGACCAGGGCACCGCCGCTGAGCACCAGCGTGGGCTGGCCGCCCGGCAGGTTCACCACCCCCATGTCGGAGTGGAACACGCCGTGCGCGAAGCCGGTGCCCAGCGCCTTGGCGCAGGCTTCCTTGGCCGCCCAGCGCTTGGCGTAGGTCGCCGGCCGCAGCGCCTCGGGGCGTCGCTCGGCCCGCGCCCGCTCCTCGGCGGTGAACACGCGGTGCAGGAAGCGCTCGCCGTGCTTGGCCATCACCCTCTCGATCCGCCTGATGTCGCACAGGTCGGAGCCGAGCCCGATCATCATGGCCGGCGCAGCGGTCCCGGCCGCGTCACGCCTTCGCCCGCTCCACCTGGGTGATGCCGCTGGCGCCGCGCAGCCCGGCGATCACGGTGGAAAGGTGGCGCAGGTCGCGCACCTCGACGTCGACCAGGATCTCCATGAAGTCGAGCTGCCGGTTGACGATCTTCAGGTTGACGACGGTGCCGTCGTGCTTGGCGGCGGTGTTGGTCAGCGTCGCCAGGATCGACGGCTCGTTGGCGGCGATCACGCTGACCCGCCCGACGTGGGTCTCGGTGTTGGCGCCGCGGCCAATCGAGTCGTAGTCCCAGTCCACGTCCATGAAGCGCTCGGGGGTCGCGGCGAAGCTGTCCAGCGTCTGGCAGCCGGCGGTATGCACGGTGATGCCCTTGCCCTGGGCGACGAAGCCGAGGATCTTGTCGCCGGGCAGCGGATGGCAGCAACCGGCGAAGTGCACCGAGATGCCCGAGCCCAGCCCGACCAGCGCCATGCCGCCGGCGCCGTCCGCGGGCGCGCCGCGCCCGTGCGGCGCCCGCGGCAGGCTCGGGATCATGCGCGGCGCGCGCGCGCCGTGGCGCAGTTCCGGGTAGGCGGCCTGGACCACGTCGCGCGGTGCCAGGTTGCCGTTGCCGACCGCGACGTAGAGGTCGTCGCGGGTCGCGCACTTCAGCCCCTTCAGGGCGCCGTCCAGCACCTTCTCGGAGCCGTCGACGCCCTCCTGGCGGAACGCCTTGGCGAGTGCGGCACGACCGGCGTCGAGATGCGTCTCGCGCTGCTGCTGGGCGAGATGGCGGCGGATCCGCGCGCGCGCCTTGCCGGTGACGACGAAGCGCTCCCACGACGGCGACGGCGTGCCGCCGCGCGCGGTCATGATCTCGACCTGGTCGCCGTTCTGCAGCTCGTGGCGCAGCGGCATCAGCCGGCCGTTCACCTTGGCGCCGACGCAGCCGTCGCCGACCTGGCTGTGCACGGCGTAGGCGAAATCCACCGGGGTGGCGCCGCGCGGCAGCTGGATCAGCTGCCCCTTGGGGGTGAAGCAGAACACCTGGTCCTGGTAGAGCTCGAGCTTGGTGTTCTCGAGGAACTCGTCGGGTGCTGCGGAATTCTCGATGATCTCGAGCAGGTCCTGCACCCAGCGCATGCGGCGCAGGCTGCTGACCACCGAGCCGATCCCGGAGCTGCTCGGGATGTCCTGCTCGCCGGGGCTCTCCTTGTAGACCCAGTGCGAGGCGACGCCGTTCTCGGCGACGTCGTGCATCTCCGGCGTGCGGATCTGCACCTCGATCTTCTGGTTGCGCGGATGGCGCAGGGTCACGCCGGTATGCAGGCTCTGGTAGCCGTTCGCCTTCGGCGTGGAGATGTAGTCCTTGAAGCGGCCGGCGATCACCGAGTAGGCGCCGTGCACGGCACCGAGCGAGACGTAGCACGCCTCGCGGGTCGGCACGAGGATGCGGAACGCCATGATGTCGGAGAGCTGCTCGAAGGCGACGTTGCGCTTCTGCATCTTCTCCCAGATCGAGAACGCCGACTTCTCCCGCCCCATCACCTCGATCGGCGCCACGTCAGCGCCGCGGCACAGCCGCGCCAGCTCCAGCCGCACCTCCTCGATGACGTCGGCACCCTGCCCGCGCAGGTAGTTCAGCCGCGCCTGTATGGTGGAGTTGGCTTCCGGCTCCAGCTCGGCGAAGGAGCGGTTCTGCAGCTCGGTCTTGACCTTGTCCATGCCGATGCGCCCGGCCAGCGGCGCGTAGATGTCCATGGTCTCGTGCGCGATCCGCTCGCGTCGATCCTGGCGCTGCACGTAGTGCAGCGTGCGCATGTTGTGCAGCCGGTCGGCGAGCTTGACGATCAGCACCCGGATGTCGCGGCTCATCGCCAGCACCAGCTTGCGGAAGTTCTCTGCCTGCTTGGTGCGGTCCGACTGCAGCTCCAGCCGGGTGAGCTTGGTCACGCCGTCGACCAGGTCGGCGATGGTGCGACCGAACTTGGCCTCCAGCATCGCGTAGGTGATGCCGGTATCCTCGACGGTGTCGTGCAGCAGGCCGGTGGCGATCGAGGCGACGTCGAGACGGAAGCCGGCGAGGATCTCCGCCACCGCCAGCGGATGGATCAGGTAGGGCTCGCCGTTGTCGCGCTTCTGCGAGGCATGCGCGTCACGCGCGACGGCGAAGGCGCGCTCGAGCAGGGCGACATCGGCGTCGGGATCGTAGCTGCGCACGCGACGAATGAGCGCGTCGCAGCTGATCGGGCGGACGCCCGATGCCCGCTCCGTGCCCGCGAGCATCCCTGCCAGCGGTGAGCCGACCGGGACGCCCGGCGAGACTTCCGGCAGGGCAACGGGCGAGGCGGGCGTGGAGCGGGCGCCGTCCGGGGCGAAGGCCGCCGGCGCCGTCCGCATCCCGGCTATCGCCGCGCGCGACCGCCGAGCTCGGCCTCGATCGCCGATTCGAGATCCTCCGGCGACAGCTCGGTGCCCATGCCGGCCGCCTCCTCCTCGGCGGAGACGTCCTGCAGGCCGAAGATGTTCTGGTCGGTCGGAATCAGGTCGAGCACCTCCTCGTCCGCCGGCTCCGGCTCCGGCGCACGCGCCAGCGACTTGATCAGGTCCTGATGCAGCCGCGCCACCTCGATGGTCTCGCCGGCGATCTCGCGCAGCGCGACCACCGGGTTCTTGTCGTTGTCGCGATCCAGGGTAAGCTCCTCGCCTCGGCTGAGGTTCCGAGCCCGCTGCGCGGCGAGCAGGACCAGCTCGAAGGGGTTGGGGATCTTCTCGACGCAATCTTCGACGGTGACTCGCGCCATGCGGCCGGCCTCTGCTCTAATTATATGGAACGGGCCAGTCTATCGGTGCGGTCGCCTCGCCGCAACCACTTCTCAGCTCGGCGAGCAGCGCGTCTACGCTCCGACCCGAGCGCGGCTCCACCCACCCCGGCGCCACCTCGCGCAGCGGCAGCAGCACGAAGGGCCGGAGGCAGGCGCGCGGATGCGGCAGGATCGGATCGGGCCCGTCGCGCACCAGTCCGTCGACGTCGATCACGTCGAGGTCGAGCGTGCGCGCGGCGTTGGCCACCCCGCGCACGCGCCCCGCCCGGCGCTCGACCTCCTGCAGGGCGGCGAGCAGTGCCGCGGGCTCGACGGCACCGGCGAGGCGCGCCACGCCGTTCGCATAGTCGGGCTGCTCGGCGCGCGGCACCGGGGCGCTGCGATACCAGCGCGAGACCGCCGAGACTCTCAGCCCCGCCAGCCGGTCGAGTTCGCGCGCCGCTCGACGGCAGCTCTGCACCGGCTCGCTGCCCCACGGACCCGGCAGGTTCGCACCGATCGCCACCAGGATCACCGCATTCCACCTTCCGCCGGCATCGGGCCAGCGGAGGATGCAACTGCCCGCCGAACCAATTCTTAACCTTGCTCCACGAATATATCAGTCAGGATTGAAAGCTATGGATTTCCGCATGGAGGACCGCGTCTGCCTGTTCATCGACGGGGCAAACCTTTATTCGGCCTCTCGCAACCTCGGCTTCGACGTCGATTACCGCAGCCTGCTCGCCTTTTTCCGTGCGCGATGCAAGCTGGTCCGAGCCTATTACTACTCCGCCGTGCTCGATACCGAAGAATACTCCCCGCTCAAGCCGCTGACCGACTGGCTGGTCTATAACGGCTACACGCTGGTGACCAAGACCGCGCGCGAGTTCACCGACCAGACCGGCCGGCGTCGGATCAAGGGGAACATGGACATCGAGCTCGCCGTCGACATGCTGGAGATGAGCCCGAAGATGGACCACGCGATCCTGTTCAGCGGCGACTCCGACTTCCGACGCCTGGTGGAGGCCGTGCAGCGGCAGGGGGTGCGCGTCTCGGTAGTGTCCACGATACGCACCAGCCCGCCGGCGGCGGCGGACGAGCTGCGCCGGCAGGCCGACGAGTTCATCGAGCTTGCCGACATCGCGACCGAGTTCACCCGTCGCCAGACCGAGCCGCGCACCCGCGCCCCGGCGCGGCCGGTGCCGGCGGAACCGTTCGTCGCCGACACGACGCCGAACCTCTGACCGCTCGCGATGCCGACCAGCTCCGCCCCGCGCAAGCCGCCCTCCGGACCCCGGCACGAGCGTGGCGCCGTGCCTACGGAGG
>CAXTOE010000225.1:0-5251 GCA_964245685.1 uncultured Acetobacteraceae bacterium
CTCGACCTGCCGCCGGTCTCGCTCGGGCTGTGGCACAATTTCGGCGGCACCGACGTCTACGAGACCGGCCGCGCGGTGGTGCGTCGCGCCTTCGACCGCGGGGTCACGCATTTCGACCTCGCCAACAACTACGGACCGCCGTACGGCTCGGCCGAGGAGAATTTCGGCAAGATGCTGGCCCAGGACCTGCGGCCGCACCGCAACGAGCTGGTGATCTCCAGCAAGGCGGGCTGGGACATGTGGCCGGGTCCATACGGCATCGGCGGCTCGCGCAAGTACCTGGTCGGCAGCCTCGACGACAGCCTGCGCCGCATGGGCCTGGACTATGTCGACATCTTCTACTCGCACCGCATCGACACCTCGACGCCGCTGGAAGAGACCATGGGCGCGCTGGATCACGTGGTGCGGCAGGGCAAGGCGCTCTATGTCGGCATCTCGTCCTATTCGCCGGAGATGACGCGCAAGGCGGCGGCGATCCTGCGCGGCCTGGGCACGCCGCTGCTGATCCACCAGCCCTCGTACTCGCTGGTCAACCGCTGGATCGAGGACAGCCTGCTGGACACGCTGGACCAGGTCGGCGCCGGCTGCATCGCCTTCTCGCCGCTCGGCCAGGGGCTGCTGACGGCCAAGTACCTGGGCGGCATCCCGGAAGGGTCGCGGGCCGCCAAGGGCAGCTCGTTCTCGCGCGAGCTGCTCACCGACGACCTGCTCGGCCGCGTCCGCACCCTCAACGAGATCGCCCAGCGGCGCGGGCAGAGCCTGGCGCAGATGGCGATCGCCTGGGTGCTGCGCGACCACCGCGTCACCTCGGCGCTGATCGGGGCGCGCTCGGTGAGCCAGCTCGACGACAGCCTGGACGCGCTGCACCACCTCGAGTTCAGCGAGGCCGAGCTCGCCGAGATCGATCGTTCCGCAGTCGAGAGCGGCATCGACCTCTGGCGCGGCTCGGCCACCTCGGAGGCCGCAGCGGGCTGAGCGGTCCGGGCGCCCACCCGAACGATATGACGGTCTAATGGATGCCTTCGCCTCGCGAAACGGTTAGGCTTCGTCTCGCAGCACACTCGATGAAGAGGCACCGTTGCAGGAACGCGAGGTCGTAGCGTCTGAAGCGGCCGATCCCGGGTCGTCCGGCGCGCCGGAGCCGCATCGGCTCACGGACCTCGTCGTGCGCGACCAGGCCAAGGCGCTCTACGACCATGCCGGCGGCGGCCTCGCGATGTCGGCGATCGCCAGCCTGTTCCTGGCGATCATGATCGAGACCTCCGGCAACCTCGACCGCCTGGTCGGCTGGCTGTGCGCGATGTTCGTCGTGCTCGGCGTCCGCACGCTCGACCAGCTGCTATGGTATCCGAGGCGGCTGGCGGGGGAGGCTGGCGGCGAGGCCGAGATCCGGCGCTATGCGACCGGGGTCGCCGCGGCGGCGCTGGTGTGGATCGCCTTTCCGCCGCTGTTCTTCCACTCGATGACCGAGACCAGCCGCGCCGGTGCGGCGGTGGTGCTCGCGGCCATGGCCGGCGGCAGTCCGATCATGCTGGGGGCGGTGTCGAGCGTGTCGATCGGCTACTGCCTGTCGCTGATCCTGCCGTTCTCGTCGATGTTCCTGATGCAGCCGGGCCGGGTGAACTTCTCGCTCGGCACGCTCGGCCTGTTCGACGCGGTGGTGATGACCGCGACCTGCATCGTGCTGCATCGTCGCGTCATCGACTTCATCCGCCTGGCGCGCCGCCACCAGCTGATGATGGCCGACGCGATCAGGCAGCAGGACCGCACGGCGGCCGCCAATGCCTCGCTGCAGGCCGCCCAGGCGGCCCTGCACGAAGCCAACCAGTCGCTGGAGTCGCGCATCGAGGCGCGCACCGCGGATCTGCAGCACGAGATCATGGAGCGCAAGAGCTACGCCCGAGCGCTCGCCCGCCTGGCCTCGACGGACTCGCTGACCGGCCTGCTCAACCGGGCGACGCTGTCCGAGCGCCTGGCGGAGCTGCTGAAGGACACCGCACAGATCGAGGCCGGGCTCGCGGTGCTGTTCCTCGACCTCGACGGCTTCAAGCAGATCAACGACCTGCAGGGACACGACGTCGGGGACCACGTGCTGCGCGTCGTGGCGGCGCGGCTGATGGAATGCTGCCTCGGCGCCTACGTGGCGCGCTGGGGCGGCGACGAGTTCGTCATCGTGACGATGCGCTGCCCGGGCGAGGCCGCCGTCCTGCCGCTCGCCGAGCGGATCCGCAAGGCGCTGACGGCGCCGATCGAGACCGATCCACCGCAGGGCGGCCGCCGCACGGTGCGGATCGGCGTCACCATCGGCGTGTCGCTGTGCCCGCGGCACGGCACGTCGCAGGACGAGCTGATCAGCGCCGCCGACGTCGCCATGTATTCCGGCAAGAAGGAGGGCGGCGGCCGCCTGACCGTGTTCAACGCCGAGCTCGCCCGCCTGATCAGCGAGCGTCGCCTGATCGAGCAGAGCCTGCGCAAGGCGCCGGGGGACGGCGCGCTGGCGCTGCACTACCAGCCGATCATCAACGCCGCCTCCGGACGCTGCGACGTGATGGAGGCGCTGCTGCGCTGGACGCATCCGGAGCTCGGCCGGATCAGCCCCGAGATCTTCATCCCGATCGCCGAGCAGTCCGAGCAGATCGTCGCCATCGGCCGCTTCGTGCTGTTCGAGGCATGCGGCGCCGCCATGCTGTGGCCCGGACCGGATCCGCCGGCGGTGGCGGTGAACATCTCGATCGCGCAGATCCTGTCGGGCCACCTGCTGGAGGACGTGCAGGCGGCGCTGGACGCCTCCGGCCTGCCGGTGCACCGGCTGCACCTCGAGATCACCGAGAGCATGTTCGTCGCCGACCCGTTCCGGATCATGCCGGCCCTGGAGGCGCTGCACGCGCGCGGCGTCTGCCTGGCGCTGGACGATTTCGGCACCGGCTTCTCCTCGCTCGCGCGTCTGAAGACGCTGCCGATCGACACCATCAAGATCGACCGCGCCTTCGTCCAGGAGGAGAGCGAGGAGGGGTTCGCCATCATACGCGCGATGCTGCTGATCGCGCGCGCGATGCAGCTCGACGTCACGGCGGAGGGGGTGGAGACGGAGTCGCAGATGTCGATGCTGGCCGAGCTGGGGGCCACGCGGCTCCAGGGCTACCTGCTGTCCCGGCCGATGCCGGCGGCGATGGTCGCGGCCTGGTTGTCGACGGGGCAGCTCCGGCTGCAGCCGATCCATCCACGCGAGGACGGCGCCGGCGAGCCGCCGGCAGCGCTGCTGTCGCGGCACGGAGCCGCGTGACGGCCGCCTGATGCCGCCCCGCCCGAGCGGGCTTTGACGCTTGGCTTTGTCAGCAATGTTCATCACGTTTTCCGGATACGCGGGCCGGCGGATTGTCTGACAAATCGCCGCTGCGTAGCCTCGGTGCGGGAGCCGATCGACGCTCCGCCTCGCCGGCCCGAACCGCCGCAGCGACCGGCCCAGGGCGTAGACTGCACCGGTCATGCGCCGGTCGCCTCCCGTCGCATGCGGCCCGGCCGCGCACCGGCCGGGCCGACACCGCAATAGGACGTGGCCATCAAGGACCACGCGTGAGGAGACGACATGACCGAGATCGAGAGACGCGCGCTGCTCGCAGCGGCCGCGGGCGCACTCGCCGCCAGTCAGCTCGGCGGATCCGCCGCCGCCGAGGCCGCAACCCCCGCCGACCGCTGGACCGCGCAGCGGGCGAACAGCTGGTACGCCGCCCTGCCGTGGCTGGTCGGTGCCAACTTCGTGCCGTCGACCGCCTCCAACCAGTTCGAGATGTTCCAGGCGGCCAGCTTCGACACCAAGACGATCGATCGCGAGCTCGGCTTCGCCGCCGGGATCGGCATGAACGTGATGCGCGTGTTCCTGCACGACCTGCTGTGGCAGCAGGATCCGGCCGGCTTCAAGAGCCGCCTCGACACCTACCTGGCGATCAGCAGCGCGCACGGCATACGCACCATGCCGGTGCTGTTCGACAGTTGCTGGAACCCGTTCCCGCGCCTCGGCGTGCAGCCGCCGCCGGTGCCGGGCATACACAACTCGCAGTGGGTGCAGTCGCCAGGTGCCGACGCGCTGCAGCAGCCGGCGCAGTATCCGCGGCTGCTGAACTACGTGACCGATGTCGTCGGCGCGTTCGCCCGCGACCAGCGGGTGCTGCTGTGGGACATCTGGAACGAGCCCGACAACACCAACGGCAACAGCTACGGCTACCTGGAGCCGACCAACAAGGTGCAGCTGGTGACGGCACTGCTGCCGCAGGCCTTCGCCGCCGCCCGCGCGGCCTCGCCCAGCCAGCCGCTCAGCTCTCCGCTGTGGGCCGGGGACTTCTCCAAGCCCGCCGCCTTCAACCCGACGCAGACGGTGCAGTTCGAGCAGTCCGACGTGATCACCTTCCACAATTACGGCTTTCCCGAATCGTTCCTGACCGCGATCCAGCAGCTCAAGCAGTACGGCCGGCCGGTGCTGTGCTCGGAATACATGGCGCGCGACGCCGGCAGCGTGTTCGACACCTGCCTGCCGATCGCCTTCGAGGAGCGGGTGATGGCGATCAACTGGGGCCTGGTCAGCGGCCGCACCCAGACCATCCTGACCTGGGATTCGTGGCAGCATCCCTACGCCGCGGCATCGGACTACGCCGGCGCCGGCGCCGACGCCTACCAGGTCGTGCTGACCCCGAGCGGCGACTCGCCGCCAGCCGGCGGCAACACCACGGTGCAGCCGTACAGCTCGGAGGGGCCGGTGGTATGGCACCATGACGTGTTCCAGCCCGACGGGACGCCGTACCGCACGCTCGAGACCAGGCTGATCCAGGCGCTCACCGGCCGCGGCTGAGCCGCGACCGGGGGAGGGGTCCGCCTGGGCGGCGGATCCCTCAGAGCTCCGGCAGCGCCTCGTGCCGCAGCCGCGGCAGCACGTGGCGGGCGAACAGGTCGCACTCGGTGGCGTGCGGATAGCCGGACAGGATGAAGGCCTCGATGCCGATCGCCTGGTAGGCGCGCAGCTTGGCCAGCACCTGGTCCGGATCGCCGACGATGGCGGCACCGCATCCGGAGCGCGCGCGGCCGATGCCGGTCCACAGGTTGGCTTCGGCGTAGCCGTCGTCGTCGGCGAGCGCGCGCAGCGCCGCCTGGCGACGCACCCCCTCCGAGCGGCTGTCGAGCGAGCGGGCGCGTATCCGCTCGCCCTCGGCGTCGTCGAGGCGCGACAGCAGCCGCGCCGCCGCCCGGCACGCCTCGGCCT
>CAXTOE010000226.1:0-327 GCA_964245685.1 uncultured Acetobacteraceae bacterium
GGGCCAGCGCCCGCTCCGTCAGCCAGGCCGCCGCCCGCTGCGCCAGCGCCTCGGCGTCCGGCAGCACCCAGGCCGCGCCGTCCCCTACCCCCGTCATGGCGCCACCCCCTCGTCGCCCAGCACGAACCGCTCGATGCCCTTGGCGAAGCCCTCCTCCTCGGAGGAGGCGCTGACGTGGGTCGCGGCCGCCTTCACCTCGTCGCTGGCCTGGCCCATCGCGATCGACAGGCCGCCGCGCCGGAACATCAGCACGTCGTTGGGCTGGTCGCCCAGCGTGGCGATCGCGTCGGTCGCGATGCCCAGGCGCTGCGACAGCCACTGCAGCAC
>CAXTOE010000226.1:337-5225 GCA_964245685.1 uncultured Acetobacteraceae bacterium
CCGGGCGTAGAGAGCGACAGCACTCCCGTTGCAATCCCGTGCGCGTCCATAGTCGCGATCGCGCCTTCCGCGATGCCCAGCATCTGCGACAGGCGCTGCACCACGTCGCCCTTGTTGGCGTGCGGGTGGGTCACGTCGAGGTAGTACGGCTGCGAGCGCGCCGCCGAGGCGCCATCGCCGAGCGCGGCCTGCACCTCCTTCTCGCACCGGACCATCAGCGCGAGGTCGTCGCTGACGCCGACGATCTTGACCGCGTCGTCCAGGGCCGCGCCGAAGTCCGACGCGACCTTGGGCGGGAACTTCACCGTCCACTCCTCGCGCGAGACGTGCGGTCCCTTGGCGTCGGGCACCAGCCAGTCCTCGCCGCTGTACACCCAGACATCGACGCCGTGCTCGCGCAACAGCGACACGGTACGCTCCGCGACCTCGCGCGGCAGCGTCCTCGCCTCGATGATCGACAGGTCGGGCTGTACGAACATGCCGCCGTTGAAACCCGCGATCGGCTCGCTGATCTCGAGCGGGGCGATGACCATCTCCATGCCCTTTGGCGGCCGCCCGCTGGTGATGGCGAAGCGTATGCCGCGCTGCCGCAGTGCCCGCACCGCCCGGATGGCGCGCTCGGTCAGGATCTTCTCTTTGGTCACCAGCGTGCCGTCGACGTCCGCCAGCACCAGCGCGATCGGCTCCGTGCTCATCGTCCCGCTCCCACTTCGGCGCCCTGGCTACGCGGCAGCAGCAGCTGCTCGACCGCCAGCGCCCAGCCCTCCCGCTCGTTGCTGTCGGTCACGTAGTGCGCCGCCTCCCGGACTTCCGCGGTGCCGTTGCCCATCGCGATCGCCAGCCCGGCGACGTCGAGCATGGCGATGTCGTTGCCCATATCGCCGATGCAGGCCATCTCGTCCGCGGGCACCCCCAGCAACTCCGCCAGGCGCAGTGCGGCGTTGCCCTTGTTGGCGTCGGGATGGGTCACGTCGAGGTAGTACGCCTGCGAGCGATGCGCGTTGACCCGGTCTCCCAGCATGGTCTGCAGGTTGATCTCCACCCGCTCCAGCAGGTGGTAGTCGGCGGTCGATCCCATGATCTTGCCGATCCGGTGGTAGTGACCCTCGAAGCTCGGCACCGCGATCGGCTCGAGGCCCACCGCGCGCCGCTCCTTCTCGACATAGGCGCCGCCGGCCTGTCGGCCCGGCCCATCCAGCACCAGCCAGTCGCCGCCGGCGAACACCCAGGGCTCGACCCCGTGCTCGCCGAGCGCCTCCACCACCCGGCGCGCCACGTCCGCGTCGAGCGCCAACTGCGCCAGCACCGTGCCGTCCGGCGCCAGGATCTCGCCGCCGTTTAGTCCGGCGCGCGGCGTGTCGAGCCCCAGCGGGGCGATGAACATGTCCATCCCGCGCGCCGGACGGCTGCTGACCAGGGCGAGCTGGATGCCCGCCTCGCGCAGGCGATGCACCGCCGCCAGCGCACGCGGCGTCACCTGCTTGGTGCTGGTGACCAGGGTGCCGTCGATGTCGGAGACCAGCAGGCGGATCCGCGCGCTGGCGTCGCTGCGGTCGGGGTTCAGGGTCGGGGTGTGCAGCACGCTCATGCGGTCAGCCTCAGCCAGTGCCGCCCGTCGCGGGTCAGCAGCGCGTCCGCCTCGTCCGGCCCGGGCCGGCCGGCGGCGTAGCAGCACAGCTCGCCGAGGCCGGCACCCCAGGCGTCGAGTGCCGGCTGCACCACACGCCAGCCGGCCTCGATGTTGTCGGCGCGCTGGAACAGCGTCGCGTCCCCGATCAGGCAGTCGTAGATCAGCGTCTCGTAGCCGGTGCTCGGCCCTTCCTGGAACCAGTCGGCATAGTCGAACTTCATCCGCACCCCGCCCAGCTTGACCACCGGTCCCGGCATCTTGGCCGAGAACTGCATCGTCACGCCCTCGCTCGGCTGTATCTGCAGCACCATGATGTTGGGCGTCAGCTTGTCCACCGGCGTGTCGCGGAACAGCGCGTACGGCGCCTGCTTGAAATGCACCGCGATCTCGGTCTTGCGCTGGGTCAGCCGCTTGCCGGTGCGCAGGTAGAACGGCACCCCGGCCCAGCGCCAGTTGTCGATGTTGAGCTTGAGTGCGGTGAAGGTCTCGGTGCTGGAGTCCGGCGCCACGTCGGGCTCCTCGCGGTAGCCGGGATAGGGCCGTCCGGCGATCATGCCGGGGGTGTACTGGCCGCGCACCGCGTCGCGCCCGTCGAGCTGATGGATCGCCGCCAGCACCTTGGACTTCTCGTCGCGCACCGCGTCGGCGTCGAACGAGGTCGGCGCCTCCATCGCCACCATCGCCAGCAGCTGCATGATGTGGTTCGGCACCATGTCGCGCAGCGCGCCGGTGCCCTCGTAGAAGCGCCCGCGCTTCTCCACGCCCACCGTCTCGGCCGCCGTGATCTGCACGTGGTCGATGTTCTGGCGGTTCCACAGCGGCTCGAAGAAGCCGTTGGAGAAGCGCAGCGCCAGGATGTTCTGCACCGTCTCCTTGCCCAGGTAGTGGTCGATCCGGTAGATCTGGCTCTCCGCCAGCGACGCCGCCAGCTTGACGTTGAGCGCCCGCGCCGAGGCGAGGTCGGAGCCGAACGGCTTCTCGACCACCACGCGCCGGAAGCTTTGCTCGGTCTCCCGGGTCAACCCCGCCGCGTCGAGCTGCGAGACGATGGTGCCGAAGAACCGCGCCGCCACCGCGAGGTAGAACACGCAGTTGCCGGGGCCGCAGCCGGCCGCCAGCTGCCGGTAGGTCTGCGGATCGTCGAAGCTGCCGCGCAGGTAGGTGACGCGCTGGTTCAGCCAGGCCCACGCCTCCTCCTGCAGGGTCGCGGCACTGGCTTTGCGCAGCGCCACGAACTCGCGCATGGTGCCGTCGAGCTGCGCCCGCAGCGCCTCCGTCGTCAGCTCGGCCCAGTCCACCGCGACGATCGAGAAGCTCTCATCGAGCAGTCCGCCGCAGGCCAGGTTGTAGATCGCCGGCATCAGCAGCCGGCGCGTCAGATCGCCGCCGCCGCCGAAGATGACCATGCGGCAGGGCGGGCTGCGCGTCGGCCGCCCGGAATCGTCGTCGTCCTGTTCCAGATCGCTGAGGGCGTCGGTGCGCGCATCCATGCCTCAGCCCTTGACCTCCGACACCTCGCCGCCGTGCTTCTTCTCCGTCAGGTGCTGCTCGACATGGCCGCCGAACTGGAAGCGCATCGCCGACAGCAGTTTCTCGCCGTAGTTGTTGTCGGTGCGGCTGCGGAAGCGCGTGAACAGCGCCGCCGTCAGCACCGGCACCGGCACCGCCTCCTCGATCGCCGCCTCGATGGTCCAGCGTCCCTCGCCGGAATCCGCGACCTGCCCGGTATAGTCCGACAGGCTCACGTTCTTCGCCAGCGCCGAGGCGCACAGGTCGAGCAGCCACGATGACACCACGCTGCCGCGCCGCCAGACCTCGGCGATGTCGGCCATGTTCAGGTCGAAACGCTCATCCTCGGGCAGGTCGTGCGAGCTCTTGTTGCGCATCACGTCGAAACCCTCGGCGAGCGCCTCCATCAGCCCGTACTCGATGCCGTTGTGCACCATCTTGACGAAGTGCCCGGAGCCCGCGGGACCACAATGCAGGTAGCCCTGCTCGGCGCGCGGGTCGAGCGAGCCGTCGCGCCCGGGCGTGCGCTCGACGTCGCCGGGTCCCGGCGCCAGTGCCGCCAGGATCGGGTCGATCTGCTCGAAGGCCCGGCTGGAGCCGCCGATCATCATGCAGTAGCCGCGCTCGAGCCCCCAGACGCCGCCGGAGGTGCCGACATCGACGTAGTGTATGCCCTTCTCGCGCAGCATCTTGGCGCGGCGGATATCGTCCTTGTAGAAGCTGTTGCCGCCGTCGATGATGATGTCGCCCTCCGACATCACGCCGCTCAAGGTCTCGACCGCCTGCTCGGTGATGGCGCCGGCGGGCAGCATCACCCACACCACCTTCGGTGCCGCGAGCTTGGCCACCATGTCCTCGAGGCCGCTGGCTGGGACGCTGTGCTCCGCACGCCCCTGAACCTTTGAGATCACCGCCGGATCATGGTCGTACAGCACGACCTCGTGCCCGTGCCGCGACAGACGCACCGAAATGTTGCCGCCCATGCGGCCGAGGCCAACTACGCCGATCTGCATTCTTTCTCTCCATTGGCAGGCGAGGGCACTCCTCGACACGCCGTGCCTCGGCCCACCTTCGGGCCGTCGAGCCGGCGGCCAAGGGTGCTACGTCACTGAGCGAGGGACGCTCCCTCGCCGCCGCTAGACCGCCCCGGCGATCGCGGCGCCCAGCCGCTCCAGGCCAGCCTTGAGGTTGCCCTTGATGTGTACGCGAAGCGCCCGCCGGCCGCGCTCGGCCAGCACGTCGAAGTCACCGCGCGCCTGCGCTGCCTTGACCACGCCGAAGGTGTATTTCTCGCCCGGCACCGCGACGTCCGCCGCGTCGTCGGCGGTGATCTGCAGGAACACGCCGCTGTTGGGGCCGCCCTTGTAGGCCTGCCCGGTGGAGTGCAGGAAGCGCGGGCCGAACTCGGCGCAGGTCGCCAGATGCTTGGCATCGCGTCTCGCCAGCCGCGCCGTCTGTATCCAGTCGCGCGTCTCCGGCTCTCGCTGCACGTAGGCCAGCAGCGCCACGTAGTCGCCTGCCTGGGCACGCGCGAAGTGCGCCCGCAGCACCGCCTCCAGCGACCCGCCGCGCAACGCCTCGGCGTTATGCTCATCGGCGAAGAAGCTGAAATCGCCGTCGCTGCCGAACGGCTGCTCGGCCGGCAGGGTGCCGCTCTGGTTGTAGGCGTCGGTCAGCTTGCGTGTGGCGATCTTGCTGGCTTCCACGTCCGGCTGGTCGAAGGCATTGATGCCGATGATGGCACCTGCC
>CAXTOE010000227.1:0-5207 GCA_964245685.1 uncultured Acetobacteraceae bacterium
AGCCATCGTGTGCTGCGTGCGCAACAGGGTCTCCGCCACCTTCGCCGAGGTCAACACGCCCGGCAGGCCCGCGCCCGGATGCGTCCCGGCGCCGACCAGCAGCAGCCCGTCCAGCTCTTCCGAGAGATTATGGAACCGGAACCAGGCCGACTGTGTCAGTCGTGGCGCGACCGAGAAGCCGGCGCCATGCAGGCTGCGGTAGTCGACGGCGAAGTCGCGCGGCGTCATCCACGAGCAGGTGCGCAGCGCCGCCCGCACGCCGGGTAGCTCCCGCTGGTCCAGCATCTGCAGCACGCGGTCGCGCAGGATCGGGCCGGCCGTCTCCCAGTCGATCGGCGCGCGCAGGTTCGGCACCGGCGCCAGCACGTAGAAGGCGTCGCACCCCTCCGGCGCGGCTCCCGGATCGGTGGCGGTCGGACGGTGCAGGTACAGGCTGAGATCGTCGGGGAGCTTGGCCTCCCGGCCGAACACCTCGTCGAGCAGCGACTTCCACCGCGTGCCGAGCAGGATGGTGTGGTGCGCGGTGTCCGGATAGCGTCGATCGGTGCCGAAATACAGCACGAACAGGCCCATCGAGAACTCCAGGCGGGCCAGCCGGCGGTCCGTCCAGCTGCGCCGTGCCAGCCCGGGCAGCAGCTGCGCATAGAGGGCCGGCGCGTCCGCATTGGCGATTACCAGATCGGCCGGCAGATGCCGCCCGTCGGCGAGGGTCACGCCGCTCACGCGCCGCGTGCGGCGTCGCGTCAGGATACTGCCCGATCGCTCTCCGGCCGACACGTTGATCCGTGCGACGTCGGCGCCGGTCACTACCGTGACATCGTGCCTGCGCGCCAAGTCGCCGAGGGCCGCGACCAGCGCGCCGGTGCCCCCTCGTGCGAACCACACGCCCCAGCGACGTTCCAGATGCTGGATCAACGCGTAGATGCCGCTGGTGTGGAACGGATGGCCGCCCACCAGGAGCGGCTGCAGGCTGAACACCCGACGCAGGGAGGGGTCGCGCAGGCAGGACGCGACCAGGGATGCCACCGAGCGATGGCCGCCGAGCCGCACGATCGCCGGGAACGCCCGCAGCATGACCGAGAGGCGATGGAACGGCTGCGCGCCGTAGCGCTCATAGCCGATCGCGTACAACCGTGCCGCCCTCGCCAGCAGACGATCATAGCCGGCGACGTCGTTCGGCGCCCAGGCGGCGACCCGCGCTCGCATCGCCGCGGCATCACCATCATAGTCGAAGCGGCGGCCGTCGGCGAAGCTGATCCGGTAGAAGGGAGAGACCGGGAGGAGCGTCACGTGGTCCGACAGGCGCTCGCCGAACAGGGCGAACAGCTCCTCGATCAGGAAGGGCGCGGTGATGACAGTGGGTCCGGCATCGAAGCTGAAGCCGTCCTGTTTCAGGACTCGTCCGCGGCCACCGAGTTGGTCGAGCCGTTCGAGCAGCGTGACCTGGTGTCCGAGGGCGCGGGCACGAAGCGCGGCTGCTAGTCCCCCGAACCCAGCGCCGATCACGATGACCCGGCGAACTGGCACGCCGTGCATGGTGTCCTCCGGAGGTCATCGTCGTGGCCTCTTGTGCCATCGTATCGGACATCGTGAAAGCTTGTCGAGCCTAGGGCGGGCGAGGCCGGTCGTGGATCGCGACCCTGATCCGGCAGCGACCCAAGCCGCCGGTCGAGCGCGGCCGCCATCGCCTCGAGCGGCCTACGAGACGGGAACCGGATCCAGCCGGTCCGCGCGCAGCACCCTTCCGTCTTCCCGCGGGAGCCGGACCGCCGCGAGTGCGGCCAGGGCCTGTCGCGGCATCGGACGGCCGAAGAGATATCCCTGCAGCTGGTTGCACTTCTCGAGCCGGAGGATCTCGTGCTGTTGCCGTGTCTCCACGCCCTCGGCGATGACGGTCAGTTTCAGGCTGTGGCCGAGCGCGATGATGGCGCGAACGATCGCGATCGACTCCCGGCTTTCACCAAGGTTGGTGATGAAGGAACGATCTATCTTGATCTTGTCGAACGGGAAGCGTTGCAGGTAGTTCAGGCTGGAATATCCGGTTCCGAAATCATCGAGCGAGATCCTGACCCCGAGACGTTTGATCTCGGACAGCAGCCGAAGTGCTCGATCCGGATCATCGATCAGCACGCCCTCGGTCACCTCGATCTCCAGCCGGTCCGGCGACAAGCCGGTGCGTGCCAAGGTCTCGGCGATCTGCTGCGGCAGATCATGCTGACGGAACTGTATCGGCGACAGGTTGACCGCGATCTGCGCCTTGCTCGACCAGGTCGCCGCCTCGGCGCAGGCGGTCCGCAGCGCCCAGGATCCGAGCTGGTCTATCTGCCCGGTCTCTTCCGCCATCAGGATGAAATCCTTCGGCGAGATCGTCCCGTGCTCCGGATGGTTCCAGCGCGCGAGCGCCTCGAAGCCGCTGATCTCGCCGGAGACGCAACAGGTCAGCGGCTGGTAGTGCAGCTCCAGCTCGTTGTCCTGGATCGCGCGACGCAGATCGTGCTCCAGGGCATGGCGAACCTGCAGCCGCTGGTCCATCTCCGCGTCGTAGAACCGGAACGCGTTCCGACCTTCGGCCTTCGCGCGATACATCGCGATGTCGGCACTTCTCAGCAGCGCCAAGCCATCCTCTCCGTTCGCCGGATGCAGCGCGACGCCGACGGAAGCGCCGACGACGACCTGCTTGCGCATGATGGTGAACGGCGAGGACAGGCTCTCGATGATACTTCGGCTCAGATCCGCGCCGGACCGCGCCGGATCTGCGGCCGTGATCAGGATCGCGAACTCATCGCCTCCCATACGCGCCACCGTGTCGCCGGGCTGCATCAGCGAGGCCAGCCGCTGCGACACCTGGATCAGCAGATCGTCGCCCGCCGCATGGCCAAACTGATCGTTGACCGCCTTGAAGCGGTCGAGATCGAGGCAGAGCACCGCGAGACCGCCCTGGACGCGCGAGGCGGTCGCGACCGCCTGCGTCAGGCGTTCGCTCAGCAGCAGCCGGTTCGCCAGCTTGGTCAAGGGGTCGTGTCGCGCCAGGTGAACGAGCTTTGCCTCCGCCTGACGACGCGCGGTCAGGTCACGTACCGCCACGGCGGTCGCCGCCCTGCCGCTGTAATCGATTCGCCGGGCGTGGAACTCGGTCGGGATCGGAGAGCCGGCCGCATCGAGCAGCTCGACCTCGCCGGTGATCGTCTCACTCGGCTCGAGGTGATGACTACGCTCCAGCCAGCCGGAGTCGCAGCCGACGACGAACTCGGTCATGTAGTGATCGATCAGATGTTCCCTGGGTCGCCCGAGCATGGCGCAGAGCGCCTCGTTAACGTTCAGGATCGTTCCGCCATGGTGGATGACGATGCCCTCGAACGAGACATCGGCGAGCTGCTGCAGGCGGGCACGATCCAGCTTCTGCGTCAGCCTGTCCATCGCGACCATGTTGTCGCGGAACACCTTGACGGCGTCTGCCACGTCTCGCAGCTCGTCATGCCGCTCACCGCCCGGGATCTCCGCGACACGTTCCCCACTGGCAAGCCGGCGCATGACGGCAACGATACGGCCGATCGGCCTGATGATGCTGCACGCGATCAGGTAGGAGAAGGTCATGCTGATCATCAGCGCGAGGAGGGTGCCACCGTAGATCAGGCCGTTCGCTTCCTCGTGTCCCTCCGCCATCCGACGAAGCTGGTTCTCGCTGATGAGGTCGGCGGATCGAAGCATGTCGTCCATGCTCGTGAGTACCTGACCGAGCAGTGCCGGCTGCACCCTCTGCGCATCGACGATGGTGTCGAAGTCCGCGTCGTATTCGGTGATGCGTGACCGCAAGGTGCTCAGGACCTTGTGCACGTCCGCATCCGGCACGTCGCCGGCCAGGATCTTGACCAAGACCTGCATCCGCTGCGTGGCCTGACGTACGCGTCCCGCCGCTGCCTCGCTGCCGACCCGCAGGAAATCCCGCTCCGCCATCGCCGCCTGCTGGCTGAAGACGATGATCTGCTGGGCGATCTGACGTCCTGCCGCGGCGGTCGCAGCGAGGTCGCGCGCGTCATCCAGATTTCCGACGGCGTCGATGATCCCGGTGCTGAACCCGGCGTAGAGGCTGCTGCCCTCGCTCTCCACGATGTCGGCCTGAACCTGCAGCTTCCCGGCATCCACCGGGCCGGGTGCAGAGATCATCATGCGGTAGCCGGCGGTCGCCCGACGAAGCGGCTGGAGCACGGTCTCCGACGGCAGGCGCAGGGCGATGTCGGCGATGGAGACGTCCATCGTGTCCAGCTGCAGCAGCAGGGCGCGCCGCTGATCGGGATCGGGATCGGCGACGAACCTCGCGGTCTGATCGTGAACGCCGGACAGTGCGTTCTCGAACTGCAAGCCGATCTCGAGGATGTCGGCGGTAGTCTTCAGGTCGATCGCGTTGTTCTTGAGCTGGCTGATGGCGGTGTCGAAGCGCGCCGCCTGCAGGTCCGAGACCTGACGCGCGACCTCGACCAGTTGATCCGCCACCGCCTTTCGTTCAGCGACCAGCCGGTTCTTGATCCCCTGGTTCGACTCGAAGCTCCTCATGATCGTCTGGTAGAGCAGGAGGCTGGCGCGCAGCCGCTCGATGTTCGAACGGTCTATCCTGTCGAACTGGTATGGCTTCAGTCCACCGACCGCCGCCTCGACCTGCAAGGAGGCGATGGAGGCCAGATCGGGGGCCGCGCCACGCACGACCTGGTCGGTCACGTAACGGAGACGGTCGATGTCCCGCACCAGCGACTGCGCAGCGGACGATGCCGCGACCCGTCGGCTGTAGTCCCTCAGGCCGAGCCACCCGACCCCGGCCACGGCGAGCGTCAGCAGCATCATCGCCACGAAGCCGCTCGCGATCCTCACGCCGATGCGCATGGGGCCTTCTGTGCTGAGGCTGAGCGCGCGATGCCCGGCATGGCGGTCCTCCGAGAACGAGAGCTACCGCAGGAAGCTCGTTAGAAGACGCGGCTCAGTATGATTGCAGTAGGAAGCTTAATATTCATTTAGCGCTACCTGGCCGTCCGCATCCGACCGACCGTCGACCCCAGTCTGATGCGGTCTAGCGATGATGCTGGCCTCGCCGGCGAAAGGCGCGGTTTACTTGAGCCTGGAGCGAGTGCTAAGCCGCTGGCTCCGCCGGGTTAGCACAGTGGTAGTGCAGCGGTTTTGTAAACCGAAGGTCGGGGGTTCAAATCCCTCACCCGGCA
>CAXTOE010000228.1:0-5174 GCA_964245685.1 uncultured Acetobacteraceae bacterium
CCGTGCAGCCGCTGCGGCCAGCGCTCCTCGATCGGCTCGCGTGCGGCGATCATGCCGCCCGCCAGCACCGCGCAGCGCAGCGACGCCGACAGCGGCAGGGCGAGGAACATCTCGATCGGCAGGTACAGGCAGACGAAGCGCGTGCCAGGGGCGACCGTCGCGGTACGGTGCGGCACCGCGCCCCAGAACAGCACGAAGTCGCCGGCGCGCACGGCGACGTCGCGGCCGCCGAAGGCATAGCTCGCGCTACCGCTCAGGATCAGGTTGATCTCCAGCTGGCTGTGCGCGTGCGCACTGCCCATCGGCAGCATCTCGGTCCGCCGTCCGGCCCAGAACACGTGCGGTGGCGGCTCAGGCGGTTCATCAGGGAGCGACATCCGGAAGCCTGATCGATCTGAGGATCCGGGAGATCCGTAACGCCAAACCGGACGACACGCCAGCCGGGGCGTGCCTACAGTGCCGGCAACGGCCTCTAGACCATGAAGGCCGCGTGGGAGAACAGGAATGTCCAAGCCGTTCAGGCTCGCCGCCCGCCTGGCGTCGGTATTCGCTTTGGCGCTCGGCGGCGCGGTATCGGGTGTCGCCCGCGCCGACACCGTCATCGTCAATGCCGACACCTCGGACCCGCAGCCCAAGGCGGCGTTCCAGGACGTGGTGAAGCGCTTCGAGGCGGCCAACCCGGGCACCCAGGTGACGCTCAACGTCTACGACCACGAGAGCTACAAGCAGTCGATCCGCAACTGGCTGACCTCGGCACCGCCGGACGTGGTGCTCTGGTACACCGGCACGCGCATGCGGCAGTTCGTGCAGCCCGGGCTGCTCACCGACGTGAGCACGCTCTGGACCGATCCGCTCAAGCAGTCCTTCGGCAAGACCGCGCTCGACCTGGTCACCGACGGCGGCAAGCAGTACGCGGTGCCCTACACCCAGTACCAGTGGGGCATCTACTACCGCGCCGACCTGCTCAAGAAGGCCGGCGTGAGCGCGATCGCGAACTGGGACGGCCTGCTCGGCGCCTGCGACAAGCTCAACGCCATCGGTGTGGCACCGTTCTCGCTCGGCTCCAAGGATCTGTGGCCGACTGCCGGCTGGTTCGACTATCTCGACCTGCGGATCAACGGCTACGCCTCGCACATGCAGCTGGCGTCGGGGAAGATGTCCTACCTCGATCCAAAGGTGCGCGACGTGTTCGCGCACTGGAAGCAGCTGCTCGACCATAAGTGCTTCGTCAAGAACCATACCGAGCTGAGCATGCAGGAGAGCCAGTCGGTGCTGTTCCAGGGGCGCGCGGCGATGATGCTGGTCGGCAATTTCATCACCGCGAACTTCACCCCCGAGACCCAGGACCTGATGCAGTTCCAGCCGTTCCCGGCGATCACCCCTGGGGTGGCGGCCGCCGAGGACGCGCCGATGGACTCCGTCTCCATCCCGCAGGGTGCGAAGAACAAGGCGGGTGCCATGAAGTTCCTCGCCTTCATGATGCAGCCCGACGTGCAGACCGAGATCAACCGGTACGAGAAGCAGATCCCCGCCAACGGGCAGGCGAAGCTGATCGACGACCGCTTCCTGCTGCAGGGACGCAAGCTGCTGGAGGCGACCCCGGACCACGCGCAGTTCTTCGACCGCGACACCAACGAGGCGCTGGCGACGCTGGCGATGAAGGGCTTCCAGGAGTTCATGGTGCGCCCGGCGCGGCTGAACCGCATCCTGACCGACATCGATCGCGCGCGTCTGCGTATCTACGCCTCCGGCAACTGAGTTCCCGGGCATGTCGGCGACCCTGCATCGGCGCGCCGGCACGCTGGCGCCGCTGGCCTTCATCGCGCCGGCGGCGCTGTTCTTCTCGGTGTTCGTGCTGTGGCCGATCGCCGACAGCATCTGGGTCTCGCTGCACGATTGGGACGGCGTGCACCCGATGCGCTGGGTGGGCCTCGGCAACTACGCCGAGCTGTTCGGCGACGACGTGTTCTACACCGCCCTGGTCAACAACCTCTGGTGGCTGCTCGCCTACATGCTGGCGCCGGTGTTCGGGCTCGCGATCGCGCTATTCCTGAACCAGAACGTGCTCGGCATGCGTCTGTACAAGTCGCTGTTCTTCTTTCCGTTCGTGATCTCCCAGGTGGTGGTCGGCCTGGTGTTCTCCTGGTTCTTCAACGGCGATTTCGGCCTGCTCAATCTGGGCCTGCACGCCATCGGCCTGCCCGGCGTGTCGCTGCTCGGCGACGCCAGCTGGGCGACGCCGGCGGTGATCGTCGCCGGGCTGTGGCCGCAGACCGCGTACTGCATGATCCTCTACCTGACCGGGCTGACCGCGGTGAACGGCGAGGTGGTCGAGGCGGCGCGCATGGATGGCGCGGTCGGCTGGGGGATGCTGTGGAACATCATCATCCCGCAGCTCAGGCCCGCGACCTTCATCGCCGTGGTGGTGTCGGTGGTCGGCGCGCTGCGCTCGTTCGACCTGGTCTCGATCATGACCAAGGGCGGCCCGTACGACAGCTCGGCGGTGCTCGCCTACTACATGTACGAGCAGACCTTCCTGTCGTTCCGCTACGGCTACGGGGCCGCGATCGCGGTGGTGCTGTTCGCGATCATGGACGTCTACATCGCGTTCTTCCTGTTCTACATGCTGCGCCGGGAGCGACGCTGATGTTTCCACGTCCGATACAAACCGCGACACCCGGCGCGCAGGCGCTGTACCGCTTCGCCCTGCCGGTCAGCCTGCTGGTCTGGCTGCTGCCGCTGCTGGCGATCTTCCTCACCTCGGCGCGCACCGCGACCGACCTCGCGCGCGGCAACTACTGGGGCTGGCCGACCGGGACCAACCTGCTCGGCAACTACGCCGCCGTGTTCACCTCCTCGCCGACCGGCCGCTACCTGCTGAACTCGCTGGAGATCACCCTGCCGGCGGTCGCCGGCACCCTGGTGCTCTCGACGCTGGCCGGCTTCGGGCTGGCGAAGTTCCGCTTCCGCGGCAACACCGCGATCCTGGCGATCTTCATCGCCGGCAACTTCGTGCCGTTCCAGATCCTGATGATCCCGGTGCGGGACCTGATGATCCACGTGTTTCCGCTTTACGACACCGTCTGGGCGCTGGTGGTGTTCCACGTCGCGTTCCAGACCGGGTTCTGCACCCTGTTCATGCGCAACTTCATGCGCGAGATCCCCGACAGCCTGATCGAGGCGGCACGTATGGACGGTGCGGGCGAGTTTGGCATCTTCCGCCTGATCGTGCTGCCGCTGGTGCGGCCGGCGCTGGCGGCACTCGCGGTGCTGGAGTTCACCTTCATCTGGAACGACTATTTCTGGGCGCTGGTGCTGGTGCAGTCCGACAGCGCGCGCCCCGTGACCGCGGGGCTGCAGGCGCTGCAGGGCATGTGGCTGGCTTCCTGGCAGCTGATGTCGGCGGGCGCGATCATCGCCGCCGCCCCGTCGGTGGGGATCTTCTTCCTGATGCAGCGACACTTCATCTCCGGCCTGACCCTGGGCGCGGTGAAGGAATGACCGGCCACCGGCTCGACGGTGCGGCGACCACGCTGCTGCTGCTGCAGCGTGGCACCGAGCTGCCGGAGATCGTCCACTGGGGCCCGCGCCTGCCGGACCGGCTCGATCTCGACGGGCTGGCCGCGTTGCGCGACCGCGCGACGCGCCGCAACGGGCTCGACCAGGACCATGTCGAGGCGGTGCTGATGCCCAGCCTCGGCACCGGCGCGCTGCGCGCGCCGGCATTCGCCGCGAGCCGCGGCGGCATCGACTGGACCGCCGACTTCACCGAGGTCGTCGTCCAGGCCGAGCCCGGCGCGCTGCGCATCGCGGCGTGCGACCCGGTGGCGCGGCTGCGGCTCGAGATCACCCTCGCACTGCCGCCCGACGGCGACCTGCTGAGCACGCACGCGCGGCTCAGCAACGCGGGCGACGCGCCGCTGCAGCTGGAACGGCTGGCGGCCGGCGTGATCCTGCTGCCGGCCGGCGCGGACGAGCTGCTGGTGTTCGACGGGCGCTGGGGCATGGAGTTCAGCGAGCGCCGGGTGTCGCTCGCCGCCGGCGCCTGGGCGTCGGAGAACCGTCGCGGCCGCATGCATGACCGCTTCGGCGCCCTCGTCGCCGGGGTCGTCGGCTTCGACGAGGATCGCGGCCTGGTGCACGGCGTGCACCTCGGCTGGAGCGGCAACCACCGCACCACCGCCGAGCGGCTCGAGGACGGACGCGTGCTGCTCACCATTGGCGAGTGGCTGCATCCGGGCGAGGTGGTGCTGGCGCCGGGCGAGGCATACCAGACGCCCACCGCCTACGCGGCCCTGTCGCCGCACGGGCTGGCCGGCCTGTCGCGGCGGTTCCACGACGGCGTCCGCCGGGAGGTGCTGCGCTGGCCGGGAGGTATAATGCGGCCGCGGCCGGTGACGCTGAACACCTGGGAGGGCAACTACTTCGACCACGACCACGACCGGCTGGTGGCGCAGGCCGAGGCGGCGGCGGCGATCGGCATCGAGCGCTTCGTGCTCGACGACGGCTGGATGGCGGGTCGTCGCGACGCGCGCGCCGGGCTCGGCGACTGGCATCCCGATCCGGAAAAATATCCGCACGGGCTCGGGCCGCTGATCGAGGCGGTGACGGGGCTCGGCATGGAGTTCGGCCTCTGGGTCGAGCCGGAGATGGTCAACCCGGACAGCGATCTGGCGCGCGCCCATCCCGAGGCGGTGCTGCGCGTCGAGGGGCGGCCGCCGCACCTCTCGCGACACCAGCTGATCCTCGACCTGACCCGTCCGGAGATCGCCGAGGGCATCTTCGCCCAGCTCGACGCGCTGCTGCGCGCGCACCCGATCTCGTACCTGAAATGGGACATGAACCGCGACTTCGTGGCCGCCGGCGACGCCGAGGGCAGGCCCGCCTACCGGCGCCATCTGCTGGCGACCTACGCGCTGCTCGACCGACTGCTGGCGGCGCATCCCGCATTGGAGATCGAGAGCTGCGCCTCCGGCGGCGGCCGGCCCGATCTCGGCATCCTGCGCCGCACCCACCGCGTCTGGACCTCGGACTGCACCGACGCGCTGGAGCGGCTGTCGATCCAGCGCGGCTTCTCGCGGCTGCTGCCGCCGGAGCTGATGGGGGCGCACGTCGCGGCCTCGCCGAACCACCAGACCGGGCGTCGCCACACGCTCGGCTTCCGCGCCGCGGTG
>CAXTOE010000229.1:0-4943 GCA_964245685.1 uncultured Acetobacteraceae bacterium
GGGACGCATTGCCGTGCCCGTCCGGAGTAGCGGCTTCCTGATCGACAGGGGTCGCGGCACGAGGCGCTCTCGATCTGGTACCGCGTCTGGAGATCTTGCTGGCGGGCGCCGGCTCTGCCGCAGCCGCCGCGGCACCGGCGTCATCCGGCACAGGCACGGCCGGCTGCGGCACCGCTCTCGCGGTGCGGCGCGTCTTCGGGGCAGCGGCACGCGTCGGAGCCGGGCTGGTCTCGGCGGCGGACGCCGCCGCTTCGCGCGCCTCCTCGCGCGCGCCCTGCTTCAGCTCGGCGTTCTGCTTGCGCAGCCGGGCGATGGTGCGCTCAAGCTTGATGACGTGCTGTTCGAGTTCCGCCTTGTTCAGCTTCGGCACGGCGGGCGCCGCCTTTCTCGGTGCCGCGCGCGTGGTGCGCGTGACGGGCGCTGCTTTTGCTGCAGCAGCCGATTTCGAGCGGTTCGTCGCGCTGGGCGGTCGGCCGACACGCTTCTTGGGCTCAGGCTTCGCCGTCTGCCTGGTGGAGCTGCGGGTCGTCTTGATGGTGCGAGCCATTGCTTCATCCGTGATGATGGAGGTCGTCGCGCACGACTATAGTGGCAACGCACGACGGGGTCAGCGACTTCACGGCCGTGATCGGCCGTCGATGGGGCGAAGATGACATGCACGGTTCAGCGCAGGCAGCCGACACGGCGGCGGTCTTGCTCGCCTTCGACGAGCAGATCCGGTGGTGCAACAGCCTCGGCACGCCGTTCACCGGGCGGGTGCTGACGGTGCTGTCCGAGGATGTCTTGCGCGGCGGCCGGGCGGCCGAACTGGTCGCCGGCTGGATAGGCGACCCGCTGACGGACGCGCTCGCCCTGAGGCTGACGGGAGCCCTTCATGCCCTCGTGCTGAGCGGTGCCGATCCACCGCTTGCCGCCTGCTATCCGCCCGGGAACGGCGACGGGCGTCTACGCGACGCGATCCTGGCTGCCCTGGACAGCCATACCGGCTTTCTGCGCGACTTCCTGGCGTCGCCGCCGCAGACCAACGAGGTCGGACGTTCCGCGGTCCTGCTGGGCGGCCTTCTCGAGGTCGCCGCGTCGACGCGGCTGCCGCTTCGCCTGCTGGAGATCGGAGCGAGCGCCGGGCTGAACCTGATCTGGGACCGCTACCATTACCGGCTCGGCGAGGGGCGGTGGGGCGACCCCGTCAGCCCGGTGCGGCTGGAGCCGCGTTGGCAGGGACCCTTGCCGCCGCTGGCAACATCCCTGGAAGTGGCGGAGCGGGCCGGGTGCGACATCGCGCCGATCGCGCTCGAACGGCACGACCAGCGGCTGCGGCTGCGGAGCTATGTCTGGGCCGACCAGGCGGATCGACTGGCTCGCCTCGACGCCGCCGTCGCCGTGGCGCGCGAGGCGTGCGTCGTGGTGGAGCGTGCCGATGCATCGACCTGGGTAGGCGCCAGGCTCGCGGCGCCGGCGCCGGGGCGAGCGCCCGTGCTGCTCCATTCCATCATGTGGCAGTACATGCCGCGCGCGAGCCAGGTCGCGGTGCGCGATGCGATCGAGCGGGCGGGTGCGCGAGCCAGCCGGACCGCCCCGCTCGCGTGGCTCCGTTTCGAGCCGCCGCGGGCCGACGCCCGACCGGAGCTGCAGCTGACCCTGTGGCCCGACGGACGGCAGCGCCTGCTGGCCGTCGCGCACCCGCACGGCACGATCGTGCGGTGGCTGGGATCGTGAACGATGGCGACCGTCGGCACGTCCGCGGCTGCCTGCGAATGCCGGCGGCAGGAGCGGAAGACCGGCCGACGGCGGCCGCCGGTTCACATCGGCATCGTCAATGCTTGTCGACCGAGGCTGCGTAGATCTCGTCTATCGACGTGCCGAGTGCGGCGTCGAACTCGGTGTCGGACATCGAATGCTTCAGGTCCTCGAGCAGGGCGCGCGAGAAGCTGCCGATCAGCCTGTGGTTGCGCGCGAGCTTCTCGCAGGCTTCGCGACGCTGATATCCGCCCGAGAGCGCCACGACGCGGGCGACACGCGGATGCTCGATCAGCGGCAGGTAGAAGTCCGGCTGATCCGGGATGGTGAGCTTGAGCATCACCTGACGGTCGCCGGGAAGCGCGTCGAGACCCTTCCCGAGTTCATCGCGGAGGATGGACTCGGCGGCCGCCTTGTCCGGGCTCTTGATCAGCACCTCCGGCTCGAGGATCGGTATCAGGTCGTAGGCCGCGATCCTCTCGCCGACCTCGAACTGCTGCCGGGCGATTGCGGCGATGCCCTTCTGGTCCGGGAGGCGGATGGTCGACCGCATCTTGGTGCCGGCGATCCCGAGCCTGGCCGCGCGCTCGAGAAGAGCGTCGAGTCCGGGGATGTCCTTCATCAGGCTGACGCCGTCACTCTCGGCCTCGATCCCCTTGTCGACCTTCACGAACGGGACCACGCCGCGCTCCTCCCACAGGTAGGAGGGAACCGGGCGCCCCGCCGCCTCGCCGTCCATCGTCTGCTCGAACAGGATC
Source organism: uncultured Acetobacteraceae bacterium (assembly GCA_964245685.1). Classification (GTDB taxonomy): domain Bacteria; phylum Pseudomonadota; class Alphaproteobacteria; order Acetobacterales; family Acetobacteraceae; genus Lichenicoccus. Next base: position 2,496 of record CAXTOE010000229.1, read on the forward strand.
GCCGCGATCACCTTGCCGCCGGTGAAATCCGGTGCCGTGATGACGCGGACGCGCATCTCGTGCATCAGCCGGAACATCTCGGCGTCGCTGCCGTACTCGCTCTCCGCAATGCCGTAGAGCTTGAGGGCGCCCGGGGTCGAGCCGCCGCTCTGGTCGAGTGCGGCGATGAAGCCGGAACCGCCGGTAATCTGAGAAATCATCTTCGCATCGGCCATTGGTGTCTCCTCTCGATCGACGGCGCTTCCCCGATCGGCGCGGCCTTCCGTCCGATGGGTGCGAACAGGATGTCGCATGCCCGCGAGTGCCGACGCAATCGCCGGGGCCGGACTGTCCCGGCGCCGGGCTCGTGATCGGCCTCCGCGCAGCCGTCACGACCAGATCCCCTCCGCCTCCTTTCGACCTGTTCGCTTTGCCGAAGCCATCCACGTCGCCTTCGACCTCATGCGGGGTGCCTCCCTCGCGCGTGAGACCGGAACCTCGACGCGAGCCCTGACAGAACCTAGCTCTCGTCCAGCCACCGCGCCGCCGCGTCGGCTGTATCGCCCGGGGAGGTGTTGAACGCGATCGGCGTCCCGGCGGCGCCGCGATGGACGGCGTTGATCACCCGCTCGAACAACGACAGGCCCCGCGACGGGATGCGGATGCCGCCTCCGATGACGACGCAGTCCCAGCGCTCGGCGAGCGACGCGGCGATCGTCGCCTCGGCGCTGTCGTCCGGCAGGATCGAACAGAAACCTCCCTCCCATCCGCGCGCCTTCATGTCCGACAGGGTCGCATCGATCCCGGCTGCGATCTTCTCCGGCGTGGTTCCCGAGGGCAGGTCGGGATCCGAGACGTCGACTGCCTCGGGCTCGATGCCGATCAAGAGGACGCGCGTCATGGTGTTAATCCTCCGGTGCCGTCGCGGCGGATCGATCCGATCTCGCGCCGGGACAGGCGCCCACTAGACTAGAGCGGATCGCGTGTGATTCAAATCGCGGTGAGGATGGCCGGGCGGCCGGCACGAAGCGCGGCCGGAACTCACGGCGCGGCCACGGCCGGCTAGAGCACTTCCCGAGCCGATCAGCTCGGGAGTAGTGCTCCAGAATAGTGAGAAGCGGCCAAATCTATCCGATCAGGTGAGTCCACCTGATCGGATTTTGCCCTAGCCCTCCTCGATCCGGCGCTCCTGTTGCGGCAGCAGGTCGAGCGCGCGCCAGTCGATCTCCTCCTGGAGCACGTCGAAGGTGTCGGGCTCGATCTGGTGCTCGTGCAGCAATCTCCCCAGCTCGACACGTTCGGCCTTGATCACGGCGAGCCCGATCCTGCGATGCCGCTCCAGCGAGCCCGGACCGGCATCGCCCGCACGGATCCGGTAGGCGCTGCGTATCGCTTCGGCCTCCGTGCCGTGCTCCCGTCGCAGTGCCGCGAGTGCCGTCGCGATCAGGCGGGAGCGCGCATCCGACAGCTCGCGCGCCATGTCCACGCTACGATCCAGACGCAGCAGGTGGATCAGCGGCCGCAGGGTCAGCCCCTGGAGCACCGTCGTCGCCATCACCACGCTGAAGGCCGTCAGCGCGATCAGGTCGCGATGCGGAAACGCTTCCGGCAGGGCGAACGCCGTCGCCAGCGTCACCAGCCCACGCATGCCGCTCCAGCCCACCAGCACGCCCTGCCGCAGCAACGGCACCGGCGTGTTGCCGCGGACGACGTCGAATTGCGCCGCACGGTTGAAGGCGATCACCACGATGAAGCGGACGCCGATCACCGCCAGGACCACGATCCCGGCGAAGCCGAGCGCGTCCGCGAGGCTCGTGGTCCTCATCCCGCCGATGATCGAGCGGACCTGCATGCCCATCACCAGGAACGCGATGACGTTGAGCAGGAACACGACGGTCGCCCACACGGCGTAGGAATGGACCCGCATCCGGGGCGCGTTGTTCGCATCCGACGAGCGCGCGAGCGACATCGCGAACGCGACCAGGCACAGCACCGCCGACAGTTCGAGGCGCGACGCCACGATCCAGGCCAGCCAGGTCATCACGAACTGCAGCAGATTGCCGCCCAGCGTTCCGGTCACGAACCGGTTCAGCCGCCGCACGAGCATCGAGAGCGCGATCCCGAGCGCGATCCCGCCGGGTGCCGCGAGCAGCAGCCGCAGGCCGACGCCCGTGGTCAGGCCGCCATGCTCGGCGACCGCGACCGCGCCGCCGTAGAGCAGCAGCGCGGTCGCGTCGTTGAACAGGCTCTCGCCCTTCAGCACGGCCGCGGTGTTGGCAGGCACCGAGACCGAACGCAGGATGGTGATTGCCGCCGCGGCATCGGGCGGGGCGACGATCGCCCCGAGCACCGTCGCCGCGGCGAGCGGGAGCCCGGCGAAGCGCCATCCGATCCAGGCCACCGTGCAGGTGGTCATCAGCACCGCGAGCACCGCCAGCATCACCAGCGGCCGCCAGAACCGTACCGCCG
>CAXTOE010000229.1:4953-5168 GCA_964245685.1 uncultured Acetobacteraceae bacterium
ATGCCACCGGGAAGTCGAACGCCGCATCCACCAGGGCCGGCGCGATGAACAGCGCGAGCGCGGTCTCCGGCTCGATGCGTATGCTCGGCGAGCCGGGGATCAGGGCGACCAGCATGCCGCCCGCCGCCAGCATCGCGGGGTACGGCAGGGCGAAGCGGCGCGCCACCTGCATCAGCAGGATCGCCGCCAGCAGCAGCAGCAGCAGGCTCTCGAAG
>CAXTOE010000230.1:0-5166 GCA_964245685.1 uncultured Acetobacteraceae bacterium
AGGACTTCTTCGGCGGCGAGGCGGAACTGCTGGTGCGGATCGACAGCTTCGTCGAGCTGCAGCCGCACTGGGCCCCGAAGGTGGTGATCGGCCTCGGGCGGCTGGCCGGCCGGGCGGTCGGCGTGATCGCCAACAACCGGCGGCTCACCGCCCTGCGCGGCATCCTCGCCGCCTTCGGCGCCCTGGTCGCGGCGCGGCGCGGCATCACCGTCGCCGAGGTGGCCAGCGCCCATGCCCTGACCGACCTGCAGCGCACCCAGTTGCGCGCTCGCCTGACCGAGGCCGGCTACGGCCGAGTGGACATCCATGAGAGCATCGATGCCGCGCTGCTCGGCGGCCTGGTGGTGCGCGTCGGCGCCCGCCTTTACGACGCGAGCCTGCGCTCGCGCCTCGCCCGCCTGCACCATGCCATGAAGGGAGCCGCGTGATGGAGATCCGTCCCGCCGAGATTTCGGACATCCTCAAGCAGCAGATCGCCTCGTTCGACAGCGAGTCCGACATCTCCGAGACCGGCACCGTGCTCAGCGTCGGCGACGGCATCGCCCGCGTCTACGGCCTGCAGAACGTGATGGCCGGCGAGATGGTGGTGTTCCCGGGCTCCGAGTTGCGCGGCATGGCGCTGAACCTGGAGGCCGACAATGTCGGCGTCGTGGTGTTCGGCAACGACCGCGTCATACGCGAGGGCGACACCGTCTCGCGCACCGGCAGCGTCGTCGACGTGCCGGTCGGGCGCGGCCTGCTCGGTCGCGTGGTCGACGGGCTCGGCGAGCCGATCGACGGCAAGGGTCCTCTCGTCGACGTCGAGCGACGGCTGGTCGAGGTCAAGGCGCCCGGCATCATGCCGCGCCAGTCGGTGTTCGAGCCGATGCAGACCGGCATCAAGGCGATCGACAGCTTGGTGCCGATCGGACGTGGCCAGCGCGAGCTGATCATCGGCGACCGCCAGACCGGCAAGACCAGCATCGTCACCGACACCATCATCGGCCAGAAGACGATCAACGCGCTCGGCGACGACAAGAAGTCGCTCTACTGCATCTACGTCGCGATCGGCCAGAAGCGCTCCACGGTGGCGCAGATCGTGCGCACGCTGGAGGAGAACGGCGCGATGGAATATTCCATCGTGGTCGCCGCCACCGCGTCCGATCCGGCGCCGATGCAGTACCTCGCCCCCTACACCGGCTGCGCCATGGGCGAGTTCTTCCGCGACCGCGGCATGCACGCGCTGATCGCCTACGACGACCTGTCCAAGCACGCGGTGGCCTACCGGCAGATGTCGCTGCTGCTGCGCCGTCCGCCGGCGCGCGAGGCCTATCCGGGCGACGTGTTCTACCTGCATTCGCGCCTGCTGGAGCGGGCGGCGAAGATGTCGGACGAGTTCGGCGGCGGCTCGCTGACCGCGTTGCCGGTGATCGAGACGCAGGCCGGCGACGTCTCGGCGTACATCCCGACCAACGTGATCTCGATCACCGACGGCCAGATCTTCCTGGAGACCGAGCTGTTCTTCCGCGGCATACGCCCGGCGGTCAATGTCGGCGGCTCGGTGTCGCGCGTCGGCTCGGCGGCACAGATCAAGGCGATGAAGCAGGTCGCGGGCAAGATCAAGCTGGAGCTCGCGCAGTATCGCGAGATGGCCGCGTTCTCGCAGTTCTCCTCGGACCTCGACGCCAGCACGCAGCAGCAGCTCGCCCGCGGCGCGCGCCTGACCGAGCTGCTGAAGCAGCCGCAGAACACGCCCTATCCGGTCGAGGAGCAGGTGGCGGTGCTGTTCGCGGGCACGCGCGGCTTCACCGACAAGGTGCCGGTGGAGAAGATCGTGGCCTACGAGCGCGCGATGCTCTCGGAGCTGCGCAGCCAGGGTAGCGAGATCCTGGGCGCGATCCGCGACCAGCGCGAGGTCAAGAAGGAGACCGACGAGAAGCTCACCCGCTTCCTCACCGACTTCACCAAGCGCTTCTCGCAGGACTGAGCGATGCCGTCGCTGAAGGAGCTGCGCGGACGGATCACCAGCGTCAAGTCGACGCGCAAGATCACGTCGGCGATGAAGATGGTGGCGGCCTCGAAGCTGCGCCGCGCGCAGGCCCGTGCCGAGGCGGCGCGCCCGTACGCGGAGGCGATGCAGCGCATGCTCGCGGCCCTCGCCCGCTCCTATGCCGGCGGCGAGCGACGCGAGGATGCGCCGCGCCTGCTCGCCGGCACCGGCAGCGACCGGGTGCATCTGGTGGTGCCGATCACCTCGGACCGCGGTCTCGCCGGCGGCTTCAACGCCAATATCGGCCGCGCCGCGCGCGTCCTGGCGCGCCGGCTGGAGGGCGAGGGCAAGACCGTCAAGCTGCTGCCGGTGGGACGCAAGGGCGGGGACTACCTGGTGCGCGAGTTCCGCGGCCAGCTGATCGACCGCGTCGCCGGCTCCGGCGGCCGCGACGTCGACTTCGCGCAGGCGCAGGAACTCGGCGAGCGCATTGCGGGGATGCTCGAGCGCGGCGAGTTCGACGTCTGCACGCTGATCTATAACCGCTTCGTCAACGTCATGTCGCAGACGCCGACGGAACTGCAGCTGGTGCCGCTGTCACTGCCGTCCAACGACAACGAGAAGAGCGACGCCTCCGGCGCCAGCTACGAGTTCGAGCCGGACGAGGAGACCATCCTGGCCCGTCTGCTGCCGCGCAACCTGACGATCCAGATCTACCGCGCGATGCTGGAGAGCGCCGCCGGCGAGCAGGGTGCGCGGATGACCGCGATGGACAGCGCCACGCGCAACGCCGGCAAGGCGATCGACCGTCTGACGCTGAACTACAACCGCACGCGCCAGGCCAATATCACCAGTGAACTGATCGAGATCATCTCCGGCGCCGACGCCGTCTGAGCTCGACCCACGCAGGAGCTGATCCATGTCGGACACCAACACCATCGCGCCCCCGGGTCAGAGCCAAGCCCAAGGCCAGGGTCAGACCCAGAAGGGCAACGTCGTCGGCCGCGTCACCCAGATCAAGGGTGCCGTGGTCGACGTGCAGTTTAGCGGCACGCTGCCCTACATCCTCAACGCGCTGACCTGCCGCCTGAACGACCAGACCCTGGTGCTGGAGGTGGCGCAGGAGATCGGCGAGCGCGAGGTGCGCTGCATCGCCATGGACGGCACCGACGGCCTGGTGCGCGGCGTCGAGGTGACCGACACCGGTTCCTCGATCCGCATGCCGGTCGGGCCTGGCACGCTGGGCCGCATCCTCAACGTCATCGGCGATCCGATCGACGAGCGCGGCGAGGTGCCCGCGGTGCGCTACGATCCGATCCACCGCGAGGCGCCAGCCTTCGAGGACCAGGCGGCGTCGGCCGAGATCCTGGTCACCGGTATCAAGGTGGTCGACCTGCTCTGCCCCTACCTGAAGGGCGGCAAGATCGGCCTGTTCGGGGGCGCCGGCGTCGGCAAGACGGTGCTGATCCAGGAGCTGATCAACAACATCGCCAAGGCGCACGGCGGCGTATCGGTGTTCGCCGGCGTCGGCGAGCGCACCCGCGAGGGCAACGACCTCTACCACGAGATGAAGGATGCCGGCGTCATCAAGCTCGGCGAGGGGGACACCGAAGGTTCCAAGGTGGCGCTGGTCTACGGCCAGATGAACGAGCCGCCGGGGGCGCGCATGCGCGTGGCACTCTCCGGCCTGACGCTGGCGGAGTATTTCCGCGACGACGAGGGCCAGGACGTGCTGTTCTTCGTTGACAACATCTTCCGCTTTACCCAGGCCGGCTCCGAGGTGTCCGCACTGCTCGGACGCATCCCCTCCGCGGTGGGCTACCAGCCGACGCTGGCCACCGACATGGGCGCGCTGCAGGAGCGCATCACCTCGACCAAGAAGGGCTCGATCACCTCGGTGCAGGCGATCTACGTGCCCGCCGACGACCTCACCGACCCGGCACCGGCGACCTCGTTCGCGCATCTCGACGCGACCACGGTGCTGAACCGCTCGATCGCCGAGCTCGGCATCTACCCGGCGGTCGATCCGCTGGACAGCACCTCGCGCTCGCTCGACCCCAAGATCGTCGGCGACGAGCACTACCAGGTGGCGCGCGACGTGCAGCGCATCCTGCAGACCTACAAGTCTCTGCAGGACATCATCGCCATCCTGGGCATGGACGAGCTGTCCGAGGAGGACAAGCAGACCGTCGCCCGCGCCCGACGCATCCAGCGCTTCCTCAGCCAGCCGTTCCACGTCGCCGAGGTGTTCACCGGAGCCCCGGGCAAGCTGGTCTCGATCGAGGACACGGTGCGCTCGTTCAAGGCGATCGTCGCCGGCGAGTACGACCACCTGCCGGAGAGCGCGTTCTACATGGTCGGCTCGATCGACGAGGCGGTGGCCAAGCACGAAGGCTCGCAGAAGAAGGAGGGCTGAGCCCGGTGCCGATCGACGTCGAGATCGTCAGCCCGGCGAAGAGGCTGCTGGAGCGCGCGGTCGACATGGTGGTGATGCCGGGCTCGGAGGGCGACATCGCCGCCATGCCCGAGCATGCGCCGATGATCCTGCTGCTGCGCGGCGGCGTGGTCTCGCTGCACGAGGGTGGCCAGGTCACCGACGAGTTCTTCGTGGCCGGCGGCTTCGCCGAGATCACGCCCGAGCGCTGCACCATCCTCGCCGACGAGGCGACACCGCTCGGCGAACTGTCGCGCGCCGACGGCGAGGTGAAGCTCAAGGATGCCGAGCGCGCCTACGACGAGGCCGACAAGTCCGACATCACCACGCTGGAGCCCTACCTCGACCGGCTGCAGTCGGCGCGGGCGCATGTCGACGCCTCGAGCGGCCGATGAGCGGCGAACCGCCCGACCGGCTGTCGGCCGATCCGAAGAGCCCGTTCCACGACGCGGCCCTGCTGGAACGCGGCGTCGGCATCCGCTTCAAGGGCGTCGAGAAGGACAACGTCGAGGAATACTGCGTCAGCGAAGGCTGGGTGCGCGTCACCATCGGCAAGACCGTCACCCGCAGCGGCGCGCCGATGACGATGAAGCTGCAGGGCCCGGTCGAGCCGTACTTCAAGAGCTGATCGAAGGGCACCCGGCATGCGTGTCACCGACGGCGAGGAAGACCCGAAGACCGCCGCACCCGCGATCAGCCTGTTGCTGGCCTACGCGGCCCTGGTGCCGATCGTGCTGGGGACGCTGGCGACGCTCGCCCTCGG
>CAXTOE010000231.1:0-5156 GCA_964245685.1 uncultured Acetobacteraceae bacterium
TTCGCGAGAGGCAGGTCCGGCGCCCGGGTCGACCATTCGTCGTCGAGCGCGGCCTGCATCGCCCGGGTCGCGCGCCCCAGTACGGCCACGCGGGCGTTTCCGCGCTCATAGACATACGTTTCCGGCAACAAGCCGCCTTCCGCTACCGCCGGCAGCTCGCCGTCCAGCGCGTCGGCACGCGCGAACAGCGCGGTGACCTGGACGGCCGTGAGCCCCTCGGCGATGGTCAGCTTGTGCTGGATCGGCTTGCTCGTCCGCAGCACCGTCAGCACCTGATGCAAGCTGGCGTTGGCAGGAAACTCGAGCTCGGCCGCCTTCAACGCGCCAGCGCCGCGGGTCGCCAGCGCAGCGGCCTCGAACTGCCACTCGGTCCGGATGACGCCCTGCTTTTTCAGCATGGCGGCCACATGGCCGATCCCACCACGCGGCACGACGACCGCCCGATCCGCCGCGAGCGGCCCCGGCGCGTCATAAAGATGGAAGGCGTAAAGTCCTGCCCCGATGACGACGGCCGCGCCAAGCCCGAGGCTGGCGAGCAGGAGGCGCATGCGCGCCCCCTCTTAAGCCGCGCGCTTGAACAGGATACTCGCGTTGGTGCCGCCGAAGCCGAAGCTGTTGGACAGCGCCACGCGTATACGACGCTCCTGGGCGGTGTGCGCGACCCGGTCGATCACGCTGTCGCGGCTCGGCTGGTCGAGGTTCAGGGTCGGCGGCGCCACGCCGTCGCGTATCGCCAGCATGCAGAAGATCGCCTCGATCGCGCCGGCGGCACCCAGCAGGTGGCCCGTCGCGGACTTGGTGGAGGACATGGCGAGGCCGCGCGCGTGCTCGCCGAACAGGCGTTCGACCGCTTCCAGCTCCAGGTCGTCGGCCATCGTGGAGGTGCCGTGCGCGTTCACGTACTGGATGTCGGCGGGCGTGACGCCCGCGCGGTTGAGCGCCGCGACCATGGCGCGGTAGGCGCCGGCGTGACCTTCGGGAGGTGCCGTGATGTGGTGCGCGTCGCCCGACAGGCCGTAACCCAGCACCTCGGCGTAGATCTTGGCGCCGCGACGCCTGGCGTGCTCGTACTCCTCGACCACGACCACCCCGGCGCCCTCGCCCATCACGAAGCCGTCGCGGTCACGATCCCAGGGCCGCGAGGCGCGCGAGGGCGTCTCGTTGAAGCCGGTGGACAGCGCGCGCGAGGCGCAGAAGCCGGCGATGCCGAGCGCGCAGACCGCCGCCTCGGCGCCGCCGGCGACCATCACGTCGGCGTCGCCGAGCATGATCAGCCGCGAGGCGTCGCCGATCGCGTGCACGCCGGTGGCGCAGGCGGTGACGGCGGAGTGGTTGGGTCCCTTGAAGCCGTAGCGGATCGAGAGGTGGCCCGACACCAGGTTGATCAGCGACGACGGGATGAAGAACGGCGACAGCCGGCGTGCGCGGCCCTCATGCACCTGCACCGAGGCCTCGTAGATGGTCTGCAGACCGCCGATGCCCGAGCCGATCATCACGCCGGTGGCGCAGCGATCCTCCTCGCCCTGGGGCATCCACCCGGAGTCCTCGACCGCCTCGCTGGCGGCGACCAGACCCAGATGGATGAAGCGATCCATCTTTTTCTGGTCCTTGTGCGGGATCCACTCCGCGAGGTCGAGGCCGCCGGTCTCGCGCCGGCCCGCCGGGACCTCGCCGGCCACCTGGGCCGGAAGGTCGGAAGGGTCGAAGGAGCGGATCCGCTCGATCCCGGTCTCGCCCTCGATCAGGCGGCGCCAGAACGGCGCCACGCCGACGCCGAGCGGGCCGGCGATGCCCATGCCGGTGACGACGACGCGACGCGCCCCGTTGCCGCCCGTCGGCCGGTTGCCGCTCGTCATGGTGCTGCCTCGTGACGCCTCAGGCGGCCTTCTGCTTCTCGATGTAGTCGATCGCGTCCTTCACGGTGGAGATCTTCTCGGCCGCGTCCTCCGGGATCTCGACGCCGAACGCCTCCTCGAACGCCATCACCAGCTCGACCGTGTCGAGGCTGTCGGCACCGAGGTCGTCGATGAAGGAAGCCTCCGGGGTCACCTTGCTCTCCTCGACGCCGAGGTGCTCCACGACGATCTTCTTAACCTTGTCGGCGATCTCGCTCATCTGATCCTGCTTCCTCTCTGCCCCGGAAAAAACGGGCGGTTCCGTCTCGTTCGTCCTGTCCCGTGCGCTCGGGACCTTCGTTCGCGCCCCGAGAACCTTCCGGCCCGCTCCGGACGAAGCAGCGGGCGATTAGCATGGATTTTCACCCCTCGCCAAGGCGCGGCTTCCGCGATGATGGCGGGGACGGGGCGCCGCGATGGCGGAACTAAGGAATTCCGATCGTCTCGCCGTGCTGGACCGCTCTCCGCCGCCGTGACACGACGGTCCCCGGCGCGCGCATCCCGACGTCGGCGAGCGGCTCAGATCATCGCCATGCCGCCGTTGACGTGCAGGGTGGCGCCGGTCACCCAGGCTGCCTCCGCCGAGGCGAGGTAGACGACGGCGGACGCCACGTCCTCGGGCGTGCCCATGCGCCCCAGCGGGATGGCGGCGTGCAGCCTGGCGCGCTGCGCATCGGGCAGGGCATCGGTCATCGCGGTGGCGACGAACCCGGGTGCCACCACGTTGACGGTGATGCCGCGCGACCCGACCTCGGCCGCCAGCGACTTGCTCATGCCGATCAGGCCGGCCTTGGCCGCGGCGTAGTTCGACTGGCCAGGATTGCCGGTGACGCCCACGATGCTCGCGATCGAGACGATGCGGCCGGCGCGCCGGCGCAGCATGCCCTTCAGTGCGGCGCGGCACAGGCGGAAGGGTGCGGCGAGATCGACCTCCAGCACCTGGTGCCAGTCGGCGTCCTTCATGCGCAAGCCGAGACCGTCGCGGGTCAGGCCGGCGTTGTTGACCAGGATATCGAGCCCTCCGCCGACGCGCTCGGCCTCGGCGACCAGCGCGTCCGGTGCGGCGGGATCGGACAGATCGGCGGGGCACACCTGGGCGCGTTCGCCGAGGCGTTCGGCGAGGGCGTCGAGCGCCTCCCTGCGCGTGCCGGACAGGACCAAGGTCGCGCCCTGGCCGTACAGGGCCTGGGCGATGGCGGCGCCGATGCCCCCGGACGCGCCGGTCACCAGCGCGGTCTTGCCGTCGAGCCTGAACATGTCGGATCCCCGGGATGAAGCTTCGGTGGATGGCGCAGACGTCAGAGCAGCTTCAGCAGCGCTTCGATCTCCTCCGGCGTGCCGGCGCTGCGTGTCGAGGCGTCCGGCGCGATGCGCTTGCACAGGCCGGACAGCACCTTGCCAGCGCCGAGCTCGACGAAGCTGTCCACGCCCATCGCCGTCATCGCCAGCACGCTCTCGCGCCAGCGCACGGTCGAGGTCACCTGCCGCACCAGGAGCTCGCGGATCTGATCCGGCGCGCTGACCTTCCCGGCGGTGACGTTGGCCACCAGCGGCAGCGCCGGGGCCGCGATCTCCGCCTCGCCCAGGGCGTCGCGCATCGCATCTGCCGCGGGTGCCATCAGCGAGCAATGAAACGGTGCCGAGACCGGCAGCAGCATGGCACGGCGGATGCCGCGCTCCTTGGCGAGCTCGATGGCACGGGCAACGGCGCTGAGCGCGCCGGAGATCACCACCTGGCCGCCGCCGTTGTCGTTGGCGACCTCGATCACCTCGCGCCGGTCCGGCTGCCCCTCGATGCGCAGCAGCGCGGCGGCGGCGCAGATCTCGCGCGCCTGCTCCACCTCGACGCCGAGCAGCGCCGCCATCCCGCCCTCGCCCAGCGGCACCGCCTGCTGCATGGCGCTGCCGCGCAGGCGCAACAGCACGGCGGTCTGCGCGATGCCGAGGCTGCCGGCGGCGGCGAGGGCGGCGTACTCGCCGAGCGAGTGGCCGGCGACCACCGCCGCCCTGCTGGTGAGCCGCACGCCCCCCTCATGCTCCAGGACCCGCAGCACCGCGAGCGAGACCGCCATCAGCGCCGGCTGGGTGTTCTGGGTTAGCGTCAGCTCCTCGATCGGACCCGCGAACATCAGCTTGGACAGGCGCTCGCCGAGCGCGTCGTCGACCTCCTGGAACACCTCCCGCGCCGGCGCGAAGGCAGCGGCGAGATCGCGTCCCATCCCGGCGAACTGGCTGCCCTGTCCGGGGAAGATGAAGGCATAAACGGGCATCAGGACGCGATCCGCTCCAGGACGACAGAGTGCGAGATGGCGGAGACGCCGGGCGGATGTCAATCTCGGCCGCCTGAGCCGGGGTTGCTCCCGGCGTGCCGGGATGGGAGAGATCCGCCATGCCGGATGACCTCGATCCGACCTCGTACCGCACCCGCCGATGGACCGGCTGAGCGTCCTGCTGCAGGGACTGGATCTGCGCGGCACGCGCGGGCTCGAGATCGGGGCGCTGCACAATCCGATCCTGCGTCGGCCGCACGCGGACGTGCTGTACGCCGACCATGTCGATACGGCCGGCCTGCGCGCCAAGTACGCTGACCATCCGGACGTCGATCCGGCGCGGATCGTGGAGGTGGACATCGTCTGGAGCGGCGGCGCGCTGGCCGACGCCTGCGGCGGTCCAGGGGATGCCGGGCGTGGGCGTTTCGACTACGTGATCGCCTCGCACGTGATCGAGCACGTGCCGGACCTGATCGGCTGGCTCGCGCAGCTGAAGTCTGTGCTGCATCCCTCCGGCACGGTGCGGCTGATCGTGCCGGACCGCCGCTACTGCTTCGACTATCAGCGCGAGACCAGCTCTGCCGCCGACCTGATCCTGGCCGCGCGCGGGGCAGCGACCGTGCCGGGGCCGAGGCAGATCCTGGACTTCCTGCTGAACATCGCGCCGCTGCCGCTCGAGGAGGCCTGGAGCGGCCGGGAGCCGCCGAGGCCGCCGCCGCAGCGACACGAGTACGAGCGCGCGATCGCGGCGATGGAGCATGCCTGCGCGACCGGCGGCTACCACGACGTGCATTGCTGGGTGTTCACGCCGCTGGCGTTCGCGCGCCTGATGCGCCAGCTGGCGGCCTACGGGCTGCTCGGCTTCGCCTGCAGCCGCTGCACCGCCACGGCACCCGGCGAGCTGGATTTCTTCGTCCACCTGGTCGCGACCGACGATGCCGCCCTCATCGCCGATACCTGGAACTGGGCGGTGCAGCAGCACGAGGTGGAG
>CAXTOE010000232.1:0-5137 GCA_964245685.1 uncultured Acetobacteraceae bacterium
CGTCCTCCTCGAGGAGCATCAGCATTTCCTGCTCCTCGACCTCCAGGGCGGTGCGCAGCTCGCCGATCTGACGCTCGATCGCCTCGCGGCGCCGGATCAGCTCGCGTCGACGCCGCTCGACGTCGCGCCGACGCCGTTCCGCGGCCTCGCGCTCGCGGGCTTCCTGGGCGATGCGGGCGCTGCCGGTCAGCACGCCGCCGGGCCCGACATAGGCCTCGATGAACGCGATGCCCGCATCGCTCATCCGGTACTCCCGCACCTGGTTGGAGTGGCTCATGCCGCGTGCCTTGATGACGTAGAGGGTGCGGTTGCGCTCGCCGTCGGTCTCGATGTCGTTCAGCCGGATCCAGGCGTCCATCAGCGAGGACAGGCCGAGGTCGGTGCCGCCGAGGAAAGCGGCGTCGGTGCGCAGGCTGGTGAACAGCGCGGTGATGACGCGCCCCTTCAGCAGGTCGACCATGCGCAGCAGGGCGGCATAGACGTCGACCTCCGGGCCACGCAGCGCCGAGATCGGGTCGATCACGACCAGCGCGGGGTCGAAGGCGTCGAGGTCGCGGTGCATGCGCGCGAGGTGCATCTCCAGGCCGTACAGGCTCGGGCGGGCGGCCTCGAAGCGCAGCAGGCCGCTCTCCACGTGGCGTTCCAGGTCGAGCCCCACCGAGCGGGCGTTGCGGCAGATCTGCTCGGGGCTCTCCTCGAACACGCAGAACAGGCAGCGCTCGCCGCGACGGCAGCAGGCGTCGGCGAAGTGCGCCGCCACCGTGCTCTTGCCGGTGCCGGCGAGGCCCGACAGCAGGATGCTGGAGCCGCGGAAGAACCCGCCGGCGCCGAGCATCGAGTCGAGGCCGGCGATACCGCTGCCGATGACCTCGTTCGAGACCGCGTGGGTGAGCCCGGCCGAGGTGACCGGCAGCACGCTCATGCCCTCGGCGTCGATCAGGAACGGATACTCGTTGGTGCCGTGCGCCGAGCCGCGGTACTTGACCACGCGCAGCCGGCGCGTGGTCACCTGGTCCAGGGTGCGGTTGTCGAGCAGCACCACGCAGTCCGAGACATATTCCTCGAGCCCCTGGCGGGTGAGGTGGCCGTCGCCGCGCTCGCCGGTGATCACCGTGGTCAGCCCACGATCCTTGAGCCAGCCGAACAGGCGGCGCAGTTCGGCGCGCAGCACCGAGACGTTCGACAGCCCGGCGAACAGGGTCTCGATGGTGTCAAGCACGACGCGTTTGGCGCCGATCCGGTCGACCGCGTAGCCGAGCCGGACGAACAGCCCCTCCAGGTCGTACTCGCCGGTCTCCTCGATCTCGCTGCGCTCGACGCGGACATGGTCGATGGCGAGCCTGTCCTCGGCCACCAGCCCGTCGAGATCGTAGCCGAGAGAGGCCACGTTCGCCGCGAGGTCGTCGGCGCGCTCCTCGAAGCTCACGAACACGCCGGTCTCGCCGAACCGGGTGGCGCCATGCACCAGGAAGGTCACCGCGAACAGCGTCTTGCCGCAGCCGGCGGCGCCGCATACCAGCGATGCGCGGCCCGCAGGCAGCCCACCGAGCGTCACCTCGTCGAAGCCCAGGATGCCGGTGGGCGCCTTCGGCAGTGCGGTGGCAGGTCTCGCCTCAGGCGACATCACTGGATGCGTCCTCATGTGTGACGGGTGTCGGGCTGGGCGCGACGAGCCCTGGTGCGCTCGCCCTACGCCGCCGCGCCCGCTACCCATCCACACGGCCGGCCCGGCCGCGCGGGCGTGGAGAATGCACCGATCCTGCGAGATCATGAAAGGGGGCGATGGGCGAGCCTCGGTCGGCCGGATGGACGGCGGGTTCGCCGACGCCCTCGGGCGTACCGATGCCCGCCCAGCCGTCGCGCCGGAATGCTCGGCGGGTGGCAGTTGGGGCCACCCCTGCGCTTCCGCGAGCCGCCGGTCTTGTCGCTGATCGCGTCGGACGTGGCATCCGAGCTTCGGCTCACGTCGTGACCGACGGCGCTGACGTCCTTGCCGGCGCCGGAGATGGTGTTGCAGGCCGAGAGCCCGAGTGTCGCGACACCCACGAGGGCCACGGCGAGCGGGGAGGCAAATCTGCGGAACATAGGCGTGTCGCTCCAAATCCAGGGCGTTTATGGGACGATGGCGTAACGGCTGCGAACCTCCGGAGTTGCAGCGCGGCGATTGCCGCGGCCGTGCCGGCGCCTATGATCGGATCTTCCAACCAGGTTGGCAGGAACCGCGCGCCATGGCCGAGAGCGACCGTCAGCAGATCGGCGACGAGGGCCTCACCGCCGTCGTCGCGGCGCACGGCGCCGAGCTGCACTCGATCCGGCGGCGCACCGGCGATGGCGGCGGGACCGCGGCGTGGCGCGAGCTGCTGTGGCAGGCGGGACCGGCCTGGCCGCGGCACGCCCCGGTGCTGTTCCCGATCGTCGGCCGTCTGGCGCACGACACGCTGCTGCATGATGGGCGCGCCACGCGCATGACCCAGCACGGCTTCGCGCGCGACCGCGCGTTCCGCTTCCTTGACCGCGACGCCGGCCACTGCCGGCTGCTGCTCGAGGACGACGCGGGCAGCCGCGAGAGCTACCCGTTCGCCTTCCGCCTCGAGATCGGCTACCGCGTCGAGGCCGCCACGCTGACCGTCTCCTACGCCCTCTCCAACCCGGGCGGCACGGTGCTGCCGGCCTCGCTCGGCGCCCATCCGGCGTTCAACTGGCCGCTCGACCAGACCCTGCCGCCGGAGGCGCACGAGATCGTCTTCGCGGCAGACGAGCCGGCGCCGATCCGCAGGGTGCGGGACGGCCTGCTTCGTCCCGACCGGTCGCCGACGCCGATACGCGGCGACCGCCTGGCGCTGGATGCTGCCCTGTTCGTGGATGACGCGGTGATCCTCGAGGCCCCCGTCAGCCGCTCGCTGCGCTACGGCGTCCCCGGAGGTGTCGCGCTGCGGATCGGCTGGAGCGGGTTCCGCCAGCTCGGCATCTGGTCCAAGCCGGGTGCTGCGTTCCTCTGCGTCGAGCCGTGGTGCGGCCTGGCCAGCCCGGAGGGCTTCGAAGGCGAATTTGCCGCCAAGCCGCACCTGCTGCTGATCCCGCCCGGAGAGCAGGTGCGAGCCTCCTGGACGCTGGCCGCGGAGGGGTTCGGATGATCGGGTGCGCCGCATGTTGGCGCGTCACGCCAACATCCCGGGCGCGCCGCTCGGAAATCCCCCCCGTTGTATGATTGGCACGGGGCTTGCCAGATAGGGTTGACGACCGACCCCTCGTGGAGACGCGCAGCATCATGGCCTACCGTGCGATCGACCGCTTCCCAGTCGACTACGCGCCGCGACTGGACGCGGATGGCGGCCGCAGCCTCGCCACCGTCACCTACGCGCTGTACATCGCCGCCTTCTTCACCGGCATCACGGCGCCCGTGGGCGTGCTGCTCGCCTACCTGAAGCGCCGGCACGCCTCGCCCCTGGTGCGCTCCCACCTGGAGTGGCAGATCCGCATCTTCTGGCACTGCGTGCTCGCCGGGGTGGCGATCTTCGTGCTGCACGCGCTGGTGGTCGGGCTGGGCGCGATCACCTTCGGCGTCGGGCTGGTGTTCCTGGTGATACCCTGGGCGGTCGGCGCCTGGTGGCTGGTCTGGACCATCTGGGCGATCGCGCGCGGCCTGCACCGGCTCGGCCGGGGCCTGCCGATGCGCTGAGGATGGCGGCGGGTCAGCCCGCCTCGGGGCCCTCGTCGCGGCCGCGGGTGCGGCGGCCGCGCGACAGCTCGGTCACCACGCCGTGCAGCGTGCGCAGCTCCTGCTCCGTCACCTCGCCGCGCTCGAACAGGTGGCGCAGGTTGCGCACCATCCCCGGCCGCTTCTGCGGGTTGCGCAGGAAGCCGCAGGCATCGAGCTCGCCGGTCAGGTGGCCCAGGAAGTTCTCGAGCTCGCCCTTGTTCGCCACGCGCGTCTCGTTGGTCATCAGCACCCGCTGCGGCGTGCCGTCGTCGCTCAGCCACCACTCATAGGCCATGATCATCACCGCCTGCGCCAGGTTGAGCGAGCTGAAGCCGGGATTGAGCGGGTAGCGGATCAGCGCGTCGCTGCGCGCCATGTCGTCGTTGTCGAGCCCGGCCCGCTCCGGTCCGAACAGGATGCCGCAGCCCAGGTCGAAGCCGTCGGCCACGACGTACATCATCACCGCGAAAGCGATGATGAAGGCCCAGAGCGTCGAGAGATCGTAGGAGACGAACATCGCGCTACTCCGCCGGCTGCGGTTCGACGTCGCCGTGGGCGGCGGCCGGGCCGGGCGTGATGCCGGCGGTCCGGATCGGCGACGGCGGCGCGGCGTCCTCGCCGGCCTCGGGGGTGGTGCCCATCATGCGCAGGAGGATCAGCACGCCGGAGCCGAACACGGCGAAATACACCACGGCGAAGATCGCCAGGCTGGTCGCCACGCCCGGCAGCGCGATCGGCGCGATGCTGTCGGCGGTGCGGAGCAGGCCGTAGACGGTATAGGGTTGGCGCCCGACCTCGGTCGTCACCCAGCCCGACAGGATCGCCAGGAAGCCGCTCGGCCCCATGACGATGGCGACGCGCTGCAACCAGGTGCTTTCGTAGAGGCGGCGCTTGTAGCGCGCCAACAGGCTCCAGGCGCCCAAGCCCAGCATGGCGAAGCCGATGCCCACCATGAGGCGGAACGACCAGAACACGACGGCGGAATCCGGCCGGTCCTGACGCGGGAACTCCTTCAAGCCCGGAACGCGGCCGTTCCAGCTATGGGTCAGGATCAGGCTCGAGAGGTGCGGGATCTCGATGGCGTAGTCAGTGCGCTCCTGCGCCATGTTCGGCAGGCCGAACAGCGTCAGCGGTGCGCCGTCCGTCGCTTCCCAACTGCCTTCCATCGCGGCGATCTTGGCCGGCTGGTGCTCGAGCGTGTTGAGGCCGTGGATGTCGCCCATGACGATCTGCGCCGGCGCCACGATGGCGGCCATCCACATCGCCATCGAGAACATGGTGCAGGCGCGCTGGTTCGTGCGGTCACGCAGCAGGTGCCAGGCGCCGGTCGCGCCGACGACGAAGGCGACCGAGAGATAGCTCGCCAGGATCATGTGCGGGAAGCGCACGAACACGCTCGGGTTGAAGATGATCGCCAGCCAATCGGCGGGCAGGAAG
>CAXTOE010000233.1:0-1569 GCA_964245685.1 uncultured Acetobacteraceae bacterium
GAGCTGTCGCACGTCGCGCGCGCCTATCCCCGCCAGCTCTCCGGCGGCATGCGCATGCGGGTCTCGATCGCGCGCGCCCTGGTCACCGATCCGGACCTGCTGCTGATGGACGAGCCGTTCGGCGCGCTGGACGAGTTCACCCGCAACCGGCTCGACGAGGACCTGCAGCTGCTGTCGCATGGGCGACGCCTCACCACCCTGTTCGTCACCCACTCGATCATCGAGGCGGTGTTCCTCTCCACCCGCATCCTGGTGATGGCGGCGCGTCCCGGCCGCCTCTTCGCCGAGTTCCGCATCGACGAGCCGACGCCACGCGGCCAGGCGTTCCGCGTCAGCGACCGCTTCGCCGCACTCTGCCGCGATCTCTCCCGTCTGCTCGCCGAGGCTTCGGCCGTCGAGGCGCCCGCGGCCTCGCGCGGGGCGACGTCGTGAGGATCGCCGCCCCGCTCGCGGTCGGGCTGGCGATCCTGCTGCTCTGGCAGGGGATCTGCGCCGGCTACGCGGTGCCGGCCTACATCTTTCCTTCGCCGTCGCAGATCTGGCAGAGCTTCGCCACGGGCTGGCCGTCGCTGCTCGCGGCGCTGGCCAGCACGCTGCGGGTCACCGCGCAGGCGCTGCTGCTGTCGACGCTGCTCGGCACCCTGATCGCCTTCCTGCTGGTGCAGAGCCGCGCCATCGAGGCCGCGCTGCTGCCCTACGCGGTGCTGCTGCAGGTGACGCCGATCGTGGCGGTGGCGCCGCTGATCATCGTGCTGGTCAAGAACATCGAGACCGCGCTGACCGTGTGCGCCACCCTGATCGCGATCTTCCCGGTGATCTCCAACACCACCATCGGCCTGCGCAGCGTCGATCCCGGCCTGCTCGCCTATTTCCGGATGAACAAGATCGGCCGGCTGCAGACGCTGTGGCGGCTGCGCATCCCCTCGGCCCTGCCGCTGTTCTTCGCTGGCTTGCGCATCTCCTCCGGCCTTGCCCTCATCGGCGCCGTGGTGGCGGAGTTCGTCGCCGGCACGGGCGGCACGGGCTCCGGCCTCGCCTACGAGATCCTGCAGTCCGGCTTCCAGCTCGACATCCCGCGCATGTTCGCGGCTCTGTTCCTGATCACGCTCAGCGGCATGGCGCTGTTCGGCCTGATGGTGGGGCTGCAGCGCCTGTGCCTGTCGCACTGGCACGATAGCGCCGAGGCGGAGCGGTGAGCCGGCTGCCGGTGCGGCCGCCGCAGCTCGGCTCGATGCAGACCGAGGACGGCGTGCGGCTGGACGCGGACATCTACCGTCCGGAGGCCGACGGCGACTTCCCGGTGCTGCTGCTGCGCCAGGCCTACGGAAGACGGGTCGCGGCCACTGTGTGCTACGCGCACCCCTCCTGGTACGCCTCGCAGGGCTACCTCGTGGTGGTGCAGGACGTGCGCGGCCGCGGCAGCTCTGAGGGCCGGTTTGATGCCTTCGAGCACGAGGCCGCCGACGGGGCGGCGGCGGTACGATGGGCGGCCGCGCTGCCCGGCAGCACCGGCGCGGTCGGCATGTACGGCTTCTCGTACCAGGGGGCGACGCAGCTGCTGGCGGCGGC
>CAXTOE010000233.1:1579-2631 GCA_964245685.1 uncultured Acetobacteraceae bacterium
CCCCGACGCCGGTCCGGCGCTGCGCGCGCTGGCGCCGGCGATGTTCGGCTGGGACGTGCGCCGCGACTGGGCCACCGAGGGCGAGGCGCTGCGCCTCTCCTCGGCACTCGGCTGGGGCATCCAGGTCGGCGCCGACAGCGCGCGCCATGGCGGCGACGAGGAAGCCTACCTGGCGCTGCACGCGGCCTCCCGCGCGCTGCCGCTGGGCGAGCGACTCGCGGCCTTCCCGGCGGTGATGCAGCGGCACGGCGGCTGGTCGCACTACCGACGCTGGCTGGAGACGCCGGCCGAGGACCCGTACTGGGCGCGCATCTCGCCTTCGAGCCAGGCGGAAGCGCTGCGGGCGCTGGACCTGCCGATGCTGTTCGTCGCCGGCTGGTACGATGGCTGGCTCAACGGCACGCTGGACGCGTTCCACACCCTGTCCGGGCCGGCCGCACGGCACCGGCTGGTGGTTGGGCCGTGGCTGCATTTTCCCTGGACCCGGCGGGTCGGCGCGCTCGATTTCGGCGCCGAGGCGGCGGGCGGCCTGGACCGGCTGCACGTCGCCTGGTTCGATCGCTGGCTGAAGGGCCGCCAGCCCGACGAGCCCGAGCATCGCGTGCCCGGCGCGCCGCTGCGGCTGTTCGACATGGGGGAGAACCGCTGGCGCTCGCTGCCCTCCTGGCCGGCGGCGACGACCAGCCACGCTTTACAGGGCGGCGGCCGGGTCAGCGTCGATGCCGATGACGGCGTGCTGCTGCCGCCCGGCCACGCCGCGGCACCCGGCATGGACGCGCTGGTGCATGATCCGTGGCGTCCGGTGCCCTGCACCGGCGGCACGTTCGGCGCCCCCGCCGGGCCGCAGGACCGCAGCGCCACCGACGGCCGCACCGACGTGCTCACCTTCACCGGGGAGACGCGTCAGGCGCCGCTGACGCTGGCCGGCGACGTCGTCGCGATGCTGTTCGTCGACAGCGACGCCGCAAGCTTCGATCTCAGCGTCGTGGTGTCCCGCGTCGCCGCCGACGGCCGCGTGTTCCCGCTGACCGAGGCCTATCGCCGGATCGCGT
>CAXTOE010000233.1:2641-4605 GCA_964245685.1 uncultured Acetobacteraceae bacterium
CAGCCGGTGCGTCTCGCCTGTCCCGGCACCTGCGTCACCCTGAGGCCCGGCGAGGCGCTGCGGCTCTCGGTGGCGGCGGCGAGCTATCCCGCCTACGGCGTCAATCCGGGCAGCGGTGCACCCGCCGAGACCACACCGATCAGCCAGGCGCAGGTCATCACCCTGATGCTGCATTACGGTCCGGAGCGGCCGTCGGCGCTGCTGGTCGGAACCCTACCGGAGACCCCGCATGAGCCTTGAGCCGTTCCTCTCCGACCTCGGCGAGGTCCCGGTGCTGCGCGACCAGGCCGCGGTGCGTCAGCGCAGCCGCGACTTCTTCTGGTACAGCCCGGTGCTCAAGCGCCAGCTCAACCACCTGACCGCCGAGATCGTGGTCTGCCCGCGCGACCAGGACGAGCTGATGGCCACGATGCGCGCCGCGGTCCGGCACCGCGTCAACATCACTGCGCGCGGCGCCGGCACCGGCAATTATGGCCAGGCGATGCCGCTGCAGGGCGGGGCGGTGGTGGACCTGACCGGGCTCGACCGCATCCTGTGGTTCCGCGACGGCGTGGTGCGGGTCGAGGCCGGATGCAGGCTGATCGACCTCGACCGGGCGCTGCGCGGCGAGGGATGGGAGCTGCGCATGTATCCCTCGACCAAGCGCACCGCGACCATTGGCGGCTTCGTCAGCGGCGGCTCCGGCGGCATCGGCTCGATCGTCTGGGGCGGCCTGCGCGAGCCCGGCAACGTTATCGCCGCCCGAGTGCTCACCGCCGAGGCCGAGCCGCGCTGGCTGGAGCTGCGCGGCGCGCGCACCGACCTGATCAACCACACCTACGGCACGACCGGGCTAGTCGCCGAGCTGGAGCTGCCGGTCGCCCGCGCCATGCCCTGGCGCGACGTGGCGATCGCCTTCGAGAGCACTATGCAGGCGGCCATGTTCTGCCTGCAGGCGTCGCGCAACCCGGCGATCGACAAGAAGCTCTGCACCACCATCGACCCCGCCATCGTGCCGTCCTTCAAGGGGCTGCGCGAGCACGTGCCGGAGGGTGCGGCGCTGGCGCTGCTGATGGTCGCGCCGAGCGCGATGGCCGCTTTGGGCGAGCTTGCCACCAGCCACGGCGGCGAGATCGCCTGGCAGCGCGATACCCTGGAGGCGGAGAACAGCGTCGGCGAGACGCCGCTCTACGAATACACCTGGAACCACACCACGCTGCAGATGCTCAAGCTCGACCGCAGCGTGACCTACCTGCAGTGCCTGTTCGCGGCCGAGGATCCGCTGGCCGCGGTCGACGCGGTGCGCACCCGCTACGGCCACGAGCTGATGACCCATCTCGAGTTCATCCGGGTCGGCGGTGCCATCACCTGCAGCGGCCTGCCGGTGATCCGCTTCAGCACCGAGGAGCGGCTGTCGCAGATCATCGCCGAGCACGAGGCCGCCGGCGTGATGATCGCCAATCCGCACGTCTACACGATCGAGGATGGCGGCGGGCACAAGCGCCTGCCCGGCGATCAGCTCGGCTTCAAACACGAGGTCGATCCGCGCGGCCTGCTCAACCCGGGCAAGATGCGCGACTACCCGGGCGGAGCCGCGGCATGACGCTGCACCGCCTCCCGGCGACGCCGGAGACGATCCGGCTCGGCCTGTTCGACGCCGCGATCCCGTCGGTGCTGATGATCGAGTCCGGCGACAGCGTGGAGATGCAGTGCCTGTCCGGCGGGCTGGAGGTGATGCCCGAGGCCGGCGGCGGCCTCGTGATCCCGCCGCCGCTCGCCGCCATCCATGTCTGCGACGCCTATCGCCTCGGCACCCACATGCTGACCGGCCCGGTCGCGGTCCGCGGTGCCATGCCGGGCGACATGCTGGAGGTGCGCATCGAGGCGGTCGAGCCCGCCGCGGATTGGGGCTATTGCGGCTTCCGTCCGCTCGCCGGCACCCTGCCGGACGAGTTCCCGCACCGTTTCCTCAGCCACATCCCGGT
>CAXTOE010000233.1:4615-5128 GCA_964245685.1 uncultured Acetobacteraceae bacterium
CTGCCGTGGGGTGCCTCCGGCGGCATCGAGCTGGCGCTGTCGCCGTTCTTCGGCATCATGGGCGTGGCGCCGCCCGTGGAGTGGGGCCGCATCTCCTCGCGCGAGCCGCGCCGCCACGGCGGCAACCTCGACAACAAGGAGCTGGTCGCCGGCAGCACGCTGTTCCTGCCGGTGCTGGTCGAGGGCGCCAACTTCTCCGCCGGCGACGGGCACGGGCTGCAGGGCGACGGCGAGGTCTGCGTCAACGCGCTGGAGATGTGCCTCGACGGTCGCTTCACGCTGATCCTGCACGAGGGCGGCGGCCCGGAGTCGCCGCGGCTTCGCACGCCGCGCGCCGAGACCCCGACGCACTACATCACCATGGGGCTCCACGAGGACCTCGACCTGGCGATGAAGCAGGCGCTGCGCGAGATGATCGAGCTGATCACCGCGCGCAGCCCGCTGTCGCGCGACCAGGCCTACGCCACCTGCTCGCTGGCGGCGGACTTCCGGGTGACGCAGAGCGTGAACGGC
>CAXTOE010000234.1:0-5100 GCA_964245685.1 uncultured Acetobacteraceae bacterium
ACCTACGACAACAGCCACATCATGGGCACCAACGCCTACGGGGTGATGGTGGTGGCCGGCCCTGAGGGCTTCACCAAGAACGCCTACCGCAAGTACGCGATACGCGGGCCGATCGCGCCCGGCGACGATTTCGCGATGATGCGCGAGGTGCTGGAGCGACGCTTCGGCCGCGCGCTGAAGGAGCGCGCCAAGGAGCCGGAGGACGGCACCGGCCCGGACTGGCCGGACCTGCTGCTGATCGATGGCGGCGCCGGCCAGTTCTCGGCCGTCCGCGCGGTGCTGGACGATCTCGGCGTCAACGACGTCAAGCTGGTGGCGATCGCCAAGGGACCCGACCGCGACGCCGGCCGGGAATGGTTCCACACCGGCGACGCGCCGCCGTTCCAGTTGCCGCCGCGCGACCCGGTGCTGTACTACCTGCAGCGGCTGCGCGACGAGGCGCACCGGTTCGCCATCACCACCCACCGTGCCGGCCGCTCCAAGGCGATATCCCGCTCCGAACTCGACGAGATCCCGGGCATCGGCAGTGCGCGCAAGCGCGCCCTGCTGAACCACTTCGGCTCCGCCCGCGGCGTCAAGCAGGCAGGCCTCGCCGACCTGGAGTCCGCACCGGGGATCAGCCGCGAGACCGCGCGCGCGGTGTACGGGCACTTCCATCGGGCCTGAAGGCGGCGATCTCTCACGGCAAGCGTGATCAACGCGATGTTCAGGCGGCAGGGCCGATGCGGTAGAGTGCCGGCGGATGCTGACCGACCTGCCCAACCTGCTGACCCTGTCGCGCATCGCCGCCATCCCGGTGCTGGTGGCGCTGGTGGTGGCGCACGGGCCATGGACGGACCTGTTCGCCTGCCTTGTGTTCATCGCCGCCGGCGTCACCGACTACCTGGACGGGCACATCGCGCGCTCGCGCAAGCAGTTCTCCGAGATCGGCCGCATGCTCGACCCGATCGCCGACAAGCTGCTGGTCGGCGCCTCGCTGATGGCGCTGGCGGGGCTGCAGCGGCTGCCGTTCTGGGGCCTGGTGCCGGCGATCGTGATCCTGCTGCGCGAGATCCTGGTCAGCGGGCTGCGCGAGCACCTGGCTGGCCTGCGCGTCAGCCTGCCGGTGACGCGGCTGGCGAAGTGGAAGACCGGGTTCCAGATGGGCGCGATCGGGGTGCTGCTGGCCGGCAACAGCACCGCGGCACTGCTGCATCTCGGCTTCCTGCCGATCGGGCTGATCGGCAGCGCCATGCTGTGGGTGGCAGCCCTGCTCACCCTGGTCACCGGCTGGGACTACCTCGCGACCGGCTTCCGTCACGTCGGCTCCGGCAGCACCTCCAAGGCGATGCCCTGAGCTCGGGAGGAGGCGCCTCGCCTGGCGCAGTGCTCGGCATCGTCGGCCGCTCGGGCAGCGGCAAGACCACGCTGATCGTTGCGGTGATCGCGCTGCTGCGCGCGCGCGGTCTTCGCGTCTCGACGGTCAAGCACACGCACCACGCCGTGGACCTCGACCGGCGCGGCAAGGATAGCTGGCTGCATCGCGAGGCCGGTGCGCACGAGGTGCTGCTCGCCGGCGAGGCGCGCTGGGCGCTGCTGCACGAGCGGCGCGAGGCCGAACCGCCGAGCCTGCCATCGCTGCTGGCCCGGCTGGAGCCGGTCGACCTAGTGCTGGTCGAGGGCTTCGCCCGCTATCCCTGCCCGCGGCTTGAGGTACAGCGTGCCGCACTCGCCGGGCAGCCGGACAAGCGGCCGCTCTGGCCGGAGGATCCCGCGATCGAGGCGGTCGCCAGCGACCTGCCGCTCAAGGCCTGCGACCGGGTGCGCCTGCCGCTCGATGCGCCGCAAGTGGTCTGTGACTGGATGGCCACCCGCTTCGCGTTGTACGAACGCCTCCCTTGAGCATTGCTGCGGGCACAGGCACATTCTGCGCCGGGAGCGGTGGTTACGCCGCGAGGGGATTGATATGCGGCGCTCTTGCCTGCTCGGCACGATGATGATGACGGTACTTCTGCTTCTGGGCGGCTGTTCCGGTCTTGGTAAGTTCTTCAGCGATACGATTACGCTACCCGGAATGAATCCCAACCTGCCCTTCGGCCTGAGCGAGAACACCGACCGCGCCCGCGGACAGCTGCCGGAGGAGGCGCCGATCCTCCCGGAGTCCGGCAACATCTGGCCTGGGCCGCCGAAGCCGCTGCCGACCCTGAGCGACGTCTCGCATTTCCAAGGCAACGCGCTGTCCGGGGACCTCAAGGGCGGCGGCGCGATGCACGACGGCGGCAGCATGAGCATGGGCGAGCACGACTCGATCGCGCACGGCGTCACCGGCGCCGACAGCTTCTCCGGCGGCGGCCTGGACGCTCCGGCACCGGACGCCGCGTCGCGGCAGCGCACCAAGCCGCAGGCCGGGCAGGGCGGGTCGATCACCATCCCCAACGGCGACGGCACCAGCACCGTGATCGAGCCGGACGGGACGGTGAAGACGGTCAAGACGCCGCCCCGGTGAACGCGGCCCCGCTGCGGGTGCTCTACTTCGCCTGGCTGAGGGACCGCCTCGGCCGCAGCGAGGAACGGCTCGCCCTTCCGGCCGGGGTCGGGGATGTCGGCGACCTGCGTCGCTGGATGCGCGCCCGCGACCCGCTGTTCGCCGAGCTGTTCGTCGAGGGCGGCCGCATCCGGGCCGCCGTCAACCAGGACTTCGCCCATGACGGGGTGGCGCTCTCGCCGGGCGACGAGGTCGCGTTCTTTCCTCCGGTCACCGGCGGCTGATGCTGCGCGTCCGCATCCAGGCCGAGCCGTTCGACGTCGCCGCGGAGATGTCTTAAGTCTGGCAGCCCTGCGTGGGCGTCATCGTATGCTTCGTCGGCATGGTGCGTGCCGATGGCGCAATAACCGCGCTGGTGCTGGAGCATTATCCCGCCATGACCGAGCGCGCGATCCGGGGCATGGCCGAGCAGGCCATCCGGCGCTTCGAGCTGTGCGGTTGCACCGTGATCCACCGGATCGGCGCGCTCGCGGTGGGGGAGCCGATCGTGCTGGTGCTGGCGGCGGCCCCGCATCGCGCCGCCGCTCTGGACGGCGCCGCGTTCCTGATCGACTGGCTCAAGACCGAGGCGCCGTTCTGGAAGCGAGAGGAATTCGTCGACGGCTCGCATCGCTGGGTGGAGGCGCGCGAGGCCGACGAAGCCGCCGCGGCGCGCTGGCGGTGAGTCGGCCGACGCCCTAACTAGAGGTCCGGCCCGCCGCGCGACGTGGGCGCCGGCCGCGGCCGCTCAGGAATCCGATGTCACGGCTCGACCCGATCTTCGCCGAAGCGCTCGACGCGCTGTCCGCGCGCGCAGGCCGGCGCCGGCTCCGACTCGCCGATCCCGCCGCGCCGGGCTGGGCGTTGCGCGACGGCAGGTGCCTGCTCAACGTCTCGGGTAACGACTATCTCGGCCTCAGTCGGCATCCGGCGCTGGTCGCGCGCGGCAACGAGTGGGCCGCCCGTCACGGCACCGGCGCCGGCGCCTCCAGGCTGGTCACCGGCAGCTTTGCCCTGCACCGGCGGATCGAGCAGCGCGTGGCAGCGTTCAAGGGCTGCGAGGCGGCGCTGCTGTTCGCCTCCGGCTGGCAGGCCAATGCCTCGGTGCTGCCGGCGCTGCTCGGCGCCGGCGCCGGCCGGGCGCTGGTGTTCAGCGACCGTCTCAACCATGCCAGCCTGCACCATGGCTGCCTCGCCGCCGCGGTGCGCCAGCTTCGCTTCCGCCACAACGACCTCGACCATCTCGAGGCGCTGCTGGCCGCCCGGGAGAGCGAGCCGGGCACCCGCTTCATCCTCACCGAGAGCGTGTTCAGCATGGACGGCGACCGCGCCGATGTCGCTCGACTGGCCGCGATCGCCCGACGCCACGACGCCTTCCTCTACCTCGACGAGGCGCACGCCACCGGCGTGCTGGGACCCCAGGGCAGGGGGTTGAGCGCCGAAGTGGCCGGGATCGACTGCGTGATGGGCACCTTCAGCAAGGCGTTCGGCGGTTTCGGCGCCTACGTCGCCGGCTCGCGCACGCTCTGCGACTACCTGCTCAACGCCTGCTCCGGCTTCATCCACACGACCGCGCTGCCGCCGCCGGTGCTGGGCGCGATCGACGCGGCACTGGACCTGGTGCCGGGGATGGAGGCCGAGCGCGCGCATCTCGCGGCGCAGTCGGAGAGGCTGCGCGCGGCCCTGCACCGCCTCGGCATCGGGACGGCGGGGTCGTCGAGCCAGATCGTGCCGGCCATCCTCGGCTCCGCCGAGCGCGCCCTGGCGGCGAGCGAGGCGCTGGAGCGTCAGGGCGTGCTGGGTGCGGCGATACGGCCGCCGACGGTGCCGCAGGGCGGCAGCCGCATCCGGTTCGCGCTCAGCGCCGCGCACGACGCGGCGGCGGTCGACCGGCTGATCGCGCTGCTGCCGGAGTGCCTGGGCGTCGCCCCGCGATGACGGCGCGGCTGCTGTTCGTGCATGGCTGGGCGATGGACGGCTCGATCTGGAGCCGGGTGCGCGAGCGGCTGCAGGCCTTCCGGATGCCGGCGCGAGCGATCTCGGTGCGCGAGATCGGCTATTTCGCTCCCGCTGCCGGCTGCCGCGCTGCCGGCCTGGAGCCGACGCACCCCGAAGCGCCGGTGGTGGCGGTCGGCCATTCGCTCGGCGTGCTGCAGCTGCTGGCAGACCCTCCGGCCGGCCTCGTCGGGCTGGTGTCGATCAACGGCTTCACCCGCTTCGGCGCGGCGGCCGACCATCCGGCCGGCGTGCCGGAGCGCGTCCTGCACCGGATGCTGCGCCGGCTCGAGGAGGATCCCGAGGCGGCCGTGGCGGCCTTCCGCCGGCGTTGCGGCATCGAGACCCCAGCATCGTCGGCGCCGCTGCTGCCGCCGCTGCGGCGCGGGCTCGAGCTGCTCCGCGACGGCGATGCGAGGCCGCTGCTGTCCCGCCTGTCGGTCCCGGTGCTGGCGCTGGCCGGCCGCCGCGACGCGGTGGTGCCGCCGGCGCTCAGCGATGCCTGCTTTCCCGCTCTCCGCTGGGTCGAGGGCGGCCACCTGCTGCCGCTGACACATCCGGAGCTCTGTGCGCGGGCGCTGCTGGAGCTCGCGGAGGAAGTC
>CAXTOE010000235.1:0-5047 GCA_964245685.1 uncultured Acetobacteraceae bacterium
CCTTGGCTGGCGGTGCGGGGCTCCTCGCGACGCGGGTTCACGCCGTTGGGCCTGCAGGGCGGCCTCGCCGGCGCCGCCGGACGGCAGAGCATCCAGCGCGCCAACGGACGGATCGAGGCCGTGGCCGGCATCGCCCAGATGCACCTCATGCCGGGCGACGCGATCACCATCGAGACGCCCGGCGGCGGCGGTTACGGCGCGCCCGCAAGCTCGGCCGTCTCGGAGCGGGACGCCCGGTGAGGATCGAGGTCGCGCCCGGCATCGCCATCGACGATGCCGAGCTGGCGGTCAGCTTCATCCAGGCCGGCGGACCCGGCGGACAGAACGTCAACAAGGTCGCGACCGCGGCCCAGCTCCGCTTCGACGCACGCGCGACCGCGTCGCTGTCCGACCCGGTGAAGCTGCGGCTGCAAGCGCTCGCCGGCAGCCGATGGACCCGCGACGGCGTCATCGTCATCACCGCGCGAAGCTTCCGCTCACAGGAGCGCAACCGCCAGGAGGCGATCGACCGGCTCATCGCGCTGATCGCGCAGGCGGCCAGGATCCCGGTGAAGCGCCGCCCGACCCGCGCATCCTACGGCGAGCGACAGCGCCGGCTCGCCGCCAAGAGCCACCGCGCGACCACCAAGCGCGACCGCGGCTTCCGCCCGGAGGATTGACCGGGACTCGCGCGTCGCGCCGCTTGATGTGCCGGCCGCTTAACCAGTCCTTCACCCCTCTCCGCTCTACTCGACCAGCGACGGCGAGGGAGGCTGCTTTGGCGATGAAGACCGGTCTGACGATCTTCGGCAAGATCGGCGGCGCCTTCGCGCTGGTGCTGCTCATGGTGATGGCGCTCGGCATCACCGCGATCGACCGGATGAGTGCCGTCAACGTGCGCGCCGTCGAGCTGCGCGACCAGTGGCTGCCGCGCGTGCAGGTGATGGGCGAGCTGCTCGCGTCGGTGCGCGATTATCGTCTGGCGGAAGCCAGCGTCGACATCATGGGTTCCTCGTTCGGCCACCGTGCGGCGATGAGGCGCCTGGCGCACGCGCAATCGGCAGTGGACGGCTTGCGCCACGAATACGGCCGGCTGATCGCCCGCGGCACCAGGGACGAGCTGCTGCTGCAGGAGTTCGACGCCGGCTGGTCCGCCTACATGCAGGCCAGCAAGGAGATGGCGCAGACCGCCGGCAGCGGCAGCCAGCTCGAATCCGACGCGCTCTATGCCGGCACCGACAGCACCGCGTTCGCCCGCTGCAACACGCTGCTGATCGACGATCTCGCCTTCAACGTCGCGCAGGGCAAGCGCGCATCGGACGAGAGTGCCCGGATCTATGTCCGCACCCGGATCATCGTGTTCGCGGTCGTGGCCGCGGCCGGGATCGTGTGCGGCCTGCTCGGCGTGCTGCTGGTCAGCGGCGTATCGCTGCCGATCCGTCGGATGACGCGGCTGATGAAGCGCCTGTCCGAGAACGACATGTCCGTGGCGGTCGAGGGGAGCGGCAGACGCGACGAGATCGGCGAGATGGCGCAGTCGGTCGAGGTCTTCAAGCAGAACCTGATCGAGACCGAGCGCCTGCGACGCGAGCAGGATCTGGCGAGGACGGTCGCCGCGCGCGACCAAAAACTGATGCTCGGCCGCATGGCGGATGATTTCGAGCAGAAGGTCGGCCAGCTGGTGAGCATCCTGTCCTCCGCCTCTGGCGAGCTGGAGCACGCGGCCGGCGCCATGTCCTCGCAGGCTTCGTTCGCCGACCAGAAGGCATCGTTGGTCGCCAGTGCCGCGCAGGAAGCCGGCATGAGCGTGCAGGGCGTGGCCTCCGCGGCCGAGCAGCTCAGCGCCTCGATCCGGGAGATCACGCAGCAGGTCACGCAATCGGCGCGCATCTCCGAGCAGGCTGCCAGGGACGCACGCGATACCGATCGGATCGTGCTCGAACTCTCTGCAGGCGCGCAGAAGATCGGCCAGATCATCGGATTGATCACCACGATCGCGGGTCGGACCAACCTGCTGGCCCTGAACGCGACAATCGAGGCGGCGCGGGCCGGCGACGCCGGCAAGGGCTTCGCGGTCGTCGCCAGCGAGGTCAAGACACTGGCGCAGCAGACCAGCAAGGCGACCGACGAGATCAGCGAGCAGATCGGCCAGATCCAGAACTCCACCGGCGACGCGGTCGCCGCGATCCGTGCCATCACCGCGACGATCGAGCAGGTCAGCATGATCGCCAACAACATCGCGGCTTCTGTCGAGCAGCAGGGTGCTGCCACCTCCGAGATCGCCCGCAACGTGCAGCGGACCTCGGCGAGCACGATCGAGGTGACCGCCAATATCGACGGCGTGAGTCAGGCGGCGAATGAGACCGGCGCCGCGGCGGCTCAGGTGCTCGACGCGGCCGGCAAGCTCGCGCGTCAGACCGGGCATCTCTCCACCGAAGTGGGTGCCTTCGTCACCAGCGTCAGGGCGGCATGACGAAGATCCGCGGAGTCGTTTCCATCTCAAGAAGAAATTCTCGTCGGATCGCCGTCGATCAACGGTAATTGAATTGAGTACGGAACCGTATATGCTGCGACCGGGCGATCCGTATCGATCAACGGGCCGATCATCATCGCAGCAGGAAAATATCCATGGCGCGCGCCACGAAGACGAGCAACTCCACCAGCAAGCCGCGCGGCGCGGTCAAGGAAGCGCCGAAGCGCAAGCCGGGTCGGCCGATCGGATCGACCGGCGCGAAGAAGTCCGGACCGGCGTCGGCGGCCAAGACCGTGAAGCCGGCCGGAAGGCGCAGTGCGGTCGCACGTCCGGTCGCGCGTGTCGCGAAGCCGAACAAGGCTGAGCTGGAGAACCAACTCGGCAAGCTCGAGCGGACTGTCGCCAGACTTCGTGACAAGAACAAGGAGCTCAAGCAGATCGCGAGTGAGGCGCGGGAGCACGCAGACACGCTCGAGGCCCAGCTCGCTGCCAGGCCTGCCGCCAAGGCTCCCACCTCGGCAGCGAAACCGGCGCGCAAGAGTCGGCGCCCTGCCCAGCCGGCTCACGAGACCGTCGCCGACGATGGCGTTCCCGAGCAGAGCGACGACGCCGCCCCTGAAGATTGACCGTTCGCCGCCCGGCCAGCGGCCACCGAAACCTCGAAATCCCGGCCGCACGGTCGTGCGCGTGATCATGCCCTCGTGCCTGTTGTCGCGATAGTGACGCCGGCGATCCAGACGGCAGGATTGTGTTTTCGATGCGTAACTGCAAAATGGTGGCGAACCCTCGGGAAGGTGAAGGCGTGGATCGCGTTTCGCGCGGTGTCGGCAGCATCTCGACCGCACCTCCCCCTGTCGCGGTTCGCCAGCTAATTCGATCCTAGACGTGCGTCAGCTGTTCGCCCCCGGCGCAGACGCGATCTTCCGCCTGGTGCTCCTCAGCGGGATCGCCGCGGTGCTGGCCGTGTCCCTCGTCCTGTTCGGTCTGGCCTACTCGGATTATGCTGGCGCCGTCGGCGTGGCTCCGGTGCAGCCGGTGCCGTTCAGCCACAAGCATCATTCGGGCGAACTCGGACTGGATTGCCGCAACTGTCACCAGTCGGTCGAGGTGCAAGCCACCGCCGGCCTGCCGCCGACGCACACCTGCATGACGTGTCACTCGCAGATCTGGACCGGTTCGGACATGCTGGCGCCGGTTCGCGACAGCCTCGCCAAGGAGGCGCCGTTGCAGTGGGCGCGTGTCAACCGGCTGCCCGACTACGTCTACTTCAACCACTCCATCCACGTCTCGAAGGGGGTAGGCTGCTCCAGTTGCCATGGAGCGATGGATCGTATGCAGCTGACCTTCCCTGCCAAGTCGTTTACGATGTCGTTCTGCATCACGTGCCATCGCGCGCCGCAGAATTTCGTCCGTCCCGCGGCGGAGATCTGGAACATGGAGTGGTCGCCGCCGTCCGATCAGGCGACGCTCGGCGCGGCGCTGGTCAAGCAGCATCGTATCGCCGGCGCCCCCAGGCTGACCGACTGCTCGATATGTCACCGTTAGTCTCGATGCCACCATCAGCGTCATGATCGACCGCGACGACCTGGCCGCCCTGCGTGCCCGGCTGAGCAGCATGCCCGCCGGCCGCTCGGCCTGGCGCAGCCTGGACGCCGTCGCCGACACGCCGGCGTTCCGCGCGTTGCTGCAGCGTGAATATCCCGCCATGTCGGACTTGGCCGCTGGCCCCGACCGACGTCGGTTCCTCAAGCTGATGGCAGCCTCGCTGGCGCTGTCCGGACTTGCGAGCCGGCCCGTCCGGGCCGACGACCGCGACTGGGAAGTGCCGTTCGTCAACCAGCCGGAACGTGCCGAGCCCGGAGCCGACCTCTCCTTCGCTTCCCTGACGCTGGTGGACGGCTATGCCAACGGCATCCTGGTCACCACCCGCGACGGCCGCCCGTTCAAGATCGAGGGTAACCCGCAGCACCCCTGGAGCCGGGGCGGCACGGACGTGCTGGGACAGGCCTCGGTGCTCGGGCTGTATGATCCGCAACGTTCCGCGGCGGTGCGCTTCCGCGACCGGCCGAACAGCTGGGCCGCCTTCCGCGGCGCCACGACCGGCCGCTTCGCCGCCCTCAAGGCGGACCAGGGCCGCGGCCTGTCGCTGCTGACCGGGCCCCTCACCTCGCCCTCCCTGCTGTCGCAGATCGCCGCCATGTGGCGGAGCTTTCCCGCCATGCGCTGGCACAGCTACGCGCCGGTCGACCGCGGCATGCTCTACGAGGGAACACGCCGGGCCTTCGGACGGGCGCTGGAGACCCGTTGGCGGTTTTCGAGCGCACGCGTCATCGTCTCGCTCGACGGGGATTTCCTCGATCTCGGCGTGGGCCAGGTCGGCGTCGCCCGCGACTGGATCGACGCCCGTCGCGCCTCGATCGCGAGCGGCAGCCTGCTCGAGCTGCACGCCGCGGCCGCGTTGCCGAACCTGACGGGCGCCAAGGCCGACCATCATCTCGTGGCCGCTCCGGACCAGATCGCGGCCCTCGCGGCCGGGCTGCTCGACGACGTCACCCGGTCGCCGGCCGCCTCGCCGGATGCCGCGCCGCTCTCGGT
>CAXTOE010000236.1:0-1498 GCA_964245685.1 uncultured Acetobacteraceae bacterium
CGTCGTTCCCGATGCGCGGCGAGCTGCCGCGCCGCGAGCCGGCGATCCTGGCGCGGTGGGCGGCGATGGCGCTGGACGCGCGGCTCGAGGCGGCGGAGGCCGGACGTCCGCGCTTCACCCTGCATGACGGGCCGCCCTACGCCAACGGCCACCTGCATATCGGCCACGCGCTGAACAAGATCCTGAAGGACGTGATCAACCGCGCGCATCGCATGGCGGGCTTCGCGGTGCGCTACGTGCCGGGCTGGGATTGCCACGGCCTGCCGATCGAGTGGCGCATCGAGGAGGAGTATCGCAAGTCCGGTCGCGACAAGGACCAGGTGCCGATCCTGCAGTTCCGCGCCGAGTGCCGCGCCTACGCGCAGCGCTGGCTCGACGTGCAGGCCGAGGAGTTCCGCAGGCTCGGCGTGCAGGGCGACTGGGCGCGTCGCTACGCGACGATGGACTTCGGCTCCGAGGCGGCGATCGCCGGCGAGATCGGCCGCTTCCTGCTCAGCGGCGCGCTGTATCGCGGCCTGCGACCGGTGCTGTGGAGCCCGGTCGAGAAGACCGCCCTCGCCGAGGCCGAGATCGAGTATCACGACCATACCAGCACCACCATCTGGGTGGCCTTCCCGGTGATCCGCGACCCGACGCCGCAGCGCTGGCTCGAGGGCGCGCGCGCGGTGATCTGGACCACCACGCCCTGGACCATGCCGGGCAACCGCGCCATCGCCTACGGCCCCACGATCCGCTACGCGGTGATCGCGGTGCGCGAGACCGGCGAGGGCAGCCTGGTGACGCCCGGCGACCGGCTGCTGGTGGCACTCGACCTCGCCGAGGCGTTCGCCGACGTCGCCCGCATCACCGGCTACGACGTGCTGCACGCGCTGCCCGGCACCGCGCTGGAGGGGACGCTGTGCGCGCATCCCTGGCGTGGCCGGGGCTACGAGCACGACGTGCCGCTGCTCGCCGGCGACTTCGTCACCACCGAGCAGGGCACCGGGCTGGTGCACATGGCCCCGGCGCACGGCGAGGACGATTTCGCCCTCACCACCGCGCACGGCATCGCGGTGCCGGAGACGGTGCTGGACGACGGCAGCTACGCGGCCACGGTGCCGCTGCTCGCCGGCATCCACGTGTTCCGCGCCGCGGGCCCGGTGTGCGAGGCGCTGCGCGAGGCGGGCGCGCTGGTGTGGCGCGGCCAGATCACGCACTCGTACCCGCATTCCTGGCGTTCGCGCGCCCCGGTGATCTGGCGCGCGACCCCGCAATGGTTCATCCGCATGGACGGCGAGACCGCGATCCGTGCGCGCGCGCTCGACGCGCTGGAGTCGGTGACCTTCGTGCCGGCGCAGGCGCGCCGACGCCTCACCGCGATGGTCGCCGACCGTCCGGACTGGTGCATCTCGCGGCAGCGCGCCTGGGGGGTGCCGATCGCGGTGTTCGTCGACAAGCGCAGCGGCGAGGTGCTGCGCGACCCCGCGGTGATGGCGCGCATCGTCGACGCCTTCGCCGC
>CAXTOE010000236.1:1508-5017 GCA_964245685.1 uncultured Acetobacteraceae bacterium
GCGAAGGCTGCGGTTTCGGGGCGCCGCGCACGTGCGCCGCGGCGGGGGCGGCGGTGTGTCCCCGGGCCCCCCCCCCCCGCTTCCTGGGCGAGGGGCGCGACCCCGCGCAGTACGAGCAGGTGCGCGACATCGTCGACGTGTGGTTCGAGAGCGGCTCGACGCACAGCTTCGTGCTCGGCGGCGAGTCTCTGCCCTATCCCGCCGACCTCTACCTGGAGGGGTCCGACCAGCATCGCGGCTGGTTCCAGTCGAGCCTGCTGGAGGCGATCGGCTCGCGCGGCACCGCGCCGTTCCGCGCCCTGGTGACCAACGGCTTCGTGCTCGACGAGCAGGGCCGCAAGATGAGCAAGTCGCTCGGCAACGTGGTGTCGCCGCAGCAGGTGCATGACAGCCTGGGTGCCGACATCCTGCGGCTGTGGGTGATGAACTCCGACACCGACGAGGACCTGCGCATCGGCCCGGAGATCCTCAAGCAGCAGGGCGAGCTGTACCGCCGGCTGCGCAACACGCTGCGCTGGCTGCTCGGGGCACTCGACGGCTTCACGGAGTGCGAGCGCGTCGAGCACGCGGCGATGCCGGAGCTGGAGCGCTGGGTGCTGCACCGGCTGGGCGAGCTCGACGGGCAGCTGCGACGGGCGGTGGAGACGCACCAGTGGGTCGGGCTGCTGCCGGCGCTGCACGGCTTCTGCGCCAGCGACCTGTCGGCGTTCTATTTCGACATACGCAAGGACGCGCTGTACTGCGACGCGCCCGGCTCGCCGCGGCGGCGCGCGGCGCGCACGGTGCTGGACCAGCTGCATCGCTGCCTGTGCAGCTGGCTCGCCCCGGTGCTGTGCTTCACCGCCGAGGAGGCCTGGACCGCGCGCTTCGGCGAGGCCGAGAGCGTCCACCTGCAGCGCTTCCCCGAGATCCCGGAGGCCTGGCACGACCCGGCGCTTGCCGATCGCTGGGGCGAGCTGCGCGCACTGCGACGGCTGATCACGGGCCAGATCGAGACGGCGCGTCGCGAGGGCGTGGTCGGCTCCTCGCTGCAGGCGGAGGTCGAGCTCTCGCTCTCCGAGGCGGAGGCCGCACGGTTCGCCGGGTTCGACTGGGAGGAGCTCGCGATCGTCTCCCGGGTCGAGCTGGCGGTGCGGCCGGATGTCGCGCCGGCAGCGGTCGCGACCGATGCGGGGGAGGGAGCCGTGCCGCGGCTGCCAGTCGTGCGTGCCGCGCGCGGCGTCAAGTGCGTGCGCTGCTGGCGCGTGCTCGACGAGGTCGGCAGCGTCCACGCCCATCCATCGCTGTGTCTGCGCTGCGCGGCCGCGGTGGAGCCGGCCGGGTGATGCGGCTGGGGCTGGGGCTGGCGCTGATCGTGCTGCTCGGCGACCAGGCGAGCAAATACTGGATCCTGAACGGCCTCGACCTGCCTGCGCTGGGAAGCGTGGCCCTGCTGCCGGTGCTGAACCTGACCATGGTGTGGAACCACGGCGTCACCTTCGGCCTGATGGCCGGACTGGGCGGCGCCGGCCCGTGGCTGCTGACCGCGGTCGCGGTCGGCGTCGTGCTGCTGCTCGGGGTGTGGATGCGTCGCACCGACCGCCGGCCGGTCGCCGCCGCCCAGGGTGCGATCGTCGGGGGCGCGATCGGCAACGTCATCGACCGGCTGCGCTTCGGCGCGGTGGTCGACTTCATCCACGCCCACGCCTTCGGCTGGTCGTGGTACGTGTTCAACGTGGCCGACGCAGCGATCGTCTGCGGCGTCGGCGTGCTGCTGCTCGACGGCGTGCTGGAGCGCCGGCCGGCGGCCTGATGCGGACCGACTTGCCGCTGATCGCGATTCGGCGCTAGAGAGACCGGCATGTCGCGCCACTCCCGCCCCGCCGCCAGACCTCGCCGACCGGCGTCGGCTGCCTTGTTGCTGGGCGGTCTCGGCCTCGCCCTCGGTCTCCCGCTGGGCGGCTGCAGCGGCCAGGAGATCGAGCGCGATTTCGGCCTCGTGCGCGACGCGCCCGACGAGTACACCGTGACCACGCGCGCGCCGCTCTCGATGCCGCCCGACACGCAGCTGGCGGCACCGCAGCCCGGCGCGGACCGTCCGCAGGAGCAGAGCACGCGCACCCAGGCGCTGGAGACGCTGGCGCCGGACGTGGCGCTGCAGGGCGTAGGCGGCGCCAATTCTCCCGGACAGAGCGCCCTGGTGCAGAGTGCCGCCGCCAGCAGTGCCGCACCCACCGGTGCCGGACGCGGCGAGCTCGACCGTCCGGGTGCCGGCTTCGTCAACGAGCTGATGTTCTGGCGCGGCGGCCAGGCCGGCTCGGTGGTCGATGCCGACGCCGAGAAGCGTCGCCTGCAGGAGAACGCGGCCCTGGGCCGGCCGCCGACCGACGGCGCCACGCCGACGGTCAAGGCGGACAAGCCCGGCTTCTTCCAAAGTCTGTTCTGAGCGGCGCCGCCTCCCGCGACGATCTCGCCGTCCCGCCGCCGCTGATCCGGCGGCCCTCCGACGCCGTGGCGCCGGTGATCCGGCGGCTGTCCGAGCAGGTGGTCAACCGCATCGCCGCCGGCGAGGTGATCGAGCGGCCGGCGGCGGCGGTCAAGGAGCTGGTGGAGAACGCGATCGACGCCGGTGCGGGTCGCATCGAGGTCAGCCTCGAGGGCGGCGGCATCGAGCGCATCGTGGTGCGCGACGACGGGGTCGGCATGCCGCCGGAGGCGCTCGCGTTGGCGCTGCAGCGTCACTGCACCTCCAAGCTGCTCGACGAGGCGCTGGTGCGGATCGCCACCTTGGGGTTTCGCGGCGAGGCGCTGCCCTCGATCGGCGCCGCCGCGCGCCTCTGCCTGACCTCGCGTCCGCCGGGGGCGGCGGAAGCCTGGCAGCTGCGCGTCGAGGGTGGGGTGACGGGCGAGCCGGTGCCCTGCGCCGGCGGCTTCGGCACCCGCGCCGTGGTCGAGGACCTGTTCTTCGCCACCCCGGCGCGACGCAAGTTCCTCAAGAGTGCGCGGATCGAGTCCGGACACGCCGAGACCGTGCTGCGCCGGCTGGCGCTCGCGGCGCCCTGGATCAGCTTCCGGGTCGAGATCGACGGCCGCGCGGCGCTCGACCTGCCGGCGACCGATCGCGCCGCGCGTGCGAGTGCCCTGCTGGGGGAACCGGCGCCGCTCGCGGTCGCGGGCGAGCGGCTCGGCATGGTGCTGGAGGGCTATGCCTGCGGTCCGGCGGCGCATCGCGCGACCGCGTCGGGCCAGTTCCTGGTGGTGAACGGCCGTCCGGTCTGCGATCCGGTGCTGCGAACCGCGGTGCGCGTCGCCTACCGCCACCTGATCGTCGCCGGCCGGCATCCGGTGCTGGCGCTGTTCCTGACCATCCCGCCGGAGCGGCTCGACGTGAACGTGCATCCGGCGAAGACCGAGCTGCGCTTCGCCGATGCCGAGGCGGTGCGTGGGCTGGTGATCGGCAGCCTGGGTCGCGCCCTGTCCGGCGGCGCCGGCACCGCGCCCTCCTCGCCGCGCACCGCGCGGATCTGGTA